>NZ_RXHQ01000039.1 GCF_004138105.1 Xylanivirga thermophila
TACAATTAGAATTAGCCATAGCGAGCACCTCACTGTATTATTTTTTTTTGGTTAAAAATATTATACATGATTTTCTCGCTATGGTTCTATATTTTTTTGGTGTTGCATTTAATTATACAACGAACCCTATAAAAACTGAGTAAATATTTGTATAAAACATATTGACATCTTGCGAAAGAATTGGTAATATATAAAATAATATCAAAATTGATGATGGAGAGAGAAGATCTGTACTATCACCTAAAGAGAGCCGGTGGTTGGTGTGAACTGGTGTGATAGCAGATTGTATGGTCACTCCTGAGATGTAGCTCTGAAAGGATTACAAAGTAGGGGCTAACGGGATGGCGCCGTTAAAAGCCAAGGGTTTGTTAGAACCTATTTTGAGGCTGTCTATTACTAAAAGATAGCAAAGCTTGGTGGTACCACGAAAGTAACCTTTCGTCCTTGTAAAAGGATGAGAGGTTTTTTTAATTTATATATTCTGCATGGTTAAAGACAGGAGGTTTTTTTGCCATGAAGATGACAGGGGCACAGGCAGTAGTTAAGGCGTTGGAACTTGAAGGAATAGAGGTTGTTTTTGGGTATCCTGGTGGCGCTGTGCTACCCATCTATGATGCGCTTAAATCATCTAGCATAAGAAATATATTAGTGCGTCATGAGCAGGCAGCAGCCCATGCAGCTAGTGGTTATGCCAGGGCATCTGGCAGAGTAGGAGTATGCATGGCCACATCTGGGCCGGGAGCCACAAATATAATTACCGGTATAGCCACGGCATATATGGATTCTATTCCAATAGTGGTTATAACCGGTCAAGTGCCTACCAGCATGATAGGTAGGGATGTATTCCAGGAAGTGGATATAACAGGTGCGACAGCGCCTTTTACAAAACACAATTATCTAGTAAAGCACGTTCAAGACATACCAAGAATAATGAAAGAAGCATTCTATATTGCCTCAACGGGCAGGCAAGGTCCCGTACTTATTGATATACCAAATGATATTGCAAAACAGACTTTGAAATTTGAATATAGTGAAGAAGTACATCTAAGGGGTTATAAACCCAATTATTCAGGTCATCCTCTGCAGATAAAAAGGGCAGCGGCTGTAATAAAGCAAAGCAAGCGCCCAACCATCTGTGTAGGTGGAGGGGTAATTAGCAGCAATAGTGCGGAACTGGTTTTAAGACTAGCTCAGAGGATAAATGCACCTGTAGTAAATACACTTATGGGAATAGGAGCTTTTCCAGCAAGTCATGGGCTATCTATGGGGATGATTGGCCAATATGGGATAGAGGCTGCAAATGAAGCAGTAGCAGGGGCAGATGTGCTTATTGTCCTTGGTGCCAGAATGGGCGATCGGGCTATTGGGTCAAGGAAGAAATTTGTCCAGGAATCACATGTAATACATATAGATATTGATCCTGCAGAAATTGGTAAAAATATAGATGTGGATACTCCAATAGTGGGCGATATAGCGGTGACACTTAGGGAGCTTTTGAAGCTTGATATATCCCGAGATGGTTTGGATTGGATAAATATATTAAAGGATAAGCAATCCATTTGTAGATATACAAATTCCCAAACTAGCCCGTTGGATCCGGTTTATATAATAAAGGCCTTATCTGCTAGTGTAAGGTCCGATACCATAGTGGTTACCGATGTAGGACAGCATCAGATATGGACGGGAAGATATTTTAAAATACAAAAGCCAAGGACATTTCTAACATCAGGGGGACTGGGGACTATGGGCTATGGATTACCGGCGGCTATAGGGGCAAAGATTGCATGTCCTAAAAAGCCTGTAATGCTCATATCGGGAGATGGTGGATTTCAAATGAGTATGGCAGAACTATCTACAGTAGTAAACCAAGGTCTTCCTTTAAAGATGATAATACTGGATAATGAAAGGCTTGGAATGGTAAGGGAACTCCAACAGCATTATTATGGGGGACGTTATTTTGGCATAGATATGGGAGGAAATCCTGATTTTATAACTATTGCAAAGGCTTATGGTATAAGGGGCATACAGATAGAAGAGGCGTCTCAGGTAATGGAGGCAGTAGATTATATAATAAATACCAAAGAAGCAATTCTTGCAAGATTTGTCATTGATCCCGATGCCAATGTCATACCTTTTAATGGGGAGGGTAAGAATGAAACATATATTGGGTGTACTGGTTGACAATAATCCAGGGGTGCTTTATAAGGTGGCAGGGCTCTTCAGTCGAAGGGGATTTAATATAGATAGTCTAACAGTGGGAGTCACTGAAGATCCAGATGTATCCCGTATGACTATTGTAGTAGATGGTGACAGCTATATTGTAGAGCAGGTTACAAAACAGCTAAATAAGCTAGTGGAAGTTATAAAGGTATCTGATATAAGTAATGATTCAGTGGTGAGGGAACTGGCACTTATAAAGGTTCGTGCTAATTCCAATGTCCGTAATGAGATTATACAGATAGTAAATATATTTAGGGCAAATGTAGTGGATATAGCAAAGGATTCTTTGACGATAGAGATAACCGGTGATGGTGAAAAAATAAGTGCACTGGAGGATATGCTAAAGGACTTTGGTATAAAGGAAGTGGTCAGAACGGGTATTATAGCCGTTGAACGGGGTAACAAAGTTATAAAATATACAAACTTACAGGAAGAGGAGGAATAAAAATGGCAAGGATGTATTATGAAATGGACGCCGATTTTAGCCTGTTAGATGGGAAAAAAGTAGCTATAATTGGCTATGGTAGTCAAGGGCATGCCCATGCACTAAACTTAAGGGATAGTGGAGTAGATGTAAGGATAGGGCTATACGAAGGCAGCAGATCATGGCAAAAGGCAATAGATGCTGGCTTTGCCGTTATGGAGGCGGGCAAGGCAGCAGCTGAGGCCGATATCACCATGATACTTATACCCGATGAAAAACAGCCTGAGGTCTATAAAAACAGTATCTCCCCAAATTTAAAAGCAGGAAGTGCCATTGCTTTTGCTCATGGATTCAATATCCACTTTAATCAGATAGTACCTCCAGAGAATGTGGATGTATTTATGGTGGCACCTAAGGGGCCTGGCCATACTGTTAGAAGTCAATACCAGGAAGGAAAGGGTGTACCGTGTTTATTTGCTGTATATCAGGACTATAGCGGTATGGCACAGGGTTATGCATTGGCATATGCCAAAGGTATTGGCGGGACTAGGGCTGGAGTTTTGGAGACCACATTTAAAGAGGAGACGGAAACAGATTTATTTGGTGAGCAGGCGGTGTTATGCGGTGGTGTTACTGAACTTATAAAGGCTGGATTTGATACCTTGGTAGAGGCAGGATATCAGCCTGAGGTGGCATATTTTGAATGCCTACATGAGATGAAATTAATAGTGGACCTTATAAATCAGGGCGGGCTTAGCTATATGAGATATTCCATAAGCGATACTGCAGAGTACGGGGATTATTCAGTGGGAAAACGTATAATAACCGATGATACCAGGGCAGAGATGAAGGATGTATTGGATGAAATACAGGATGGTACATTTGCGCGGAACTGGATATTGGAGAATCAAGCAAACAGACCCCATTTTAATGCTACACGTAGGCGGGAGCAGTCTCACCTTATTGAAAAGGTGGGGCGGGAGCTTAGGAAAATGATGCCCTGGCTTGGTGGAAAAGAAATAGAATGAAAACATATTATTCCCATGTAAAGAGATATAGACTAAATAAAAAAAGGTTTCTAACAGTGTGCATAGTTGCTGCAGTGTTGCTCTTGACGATTATAATATTAACCACCCCTTTAATATCTCCGGCTCAATATAGGATAGAGAATATTGCTCCCTCCCGCCTTGGTGTATATTTTGATGTGGAGAAGGATCAAGGGGTGTTATGGTATTATCTATCTGCCATAGATAACGCTGAAGGCATATCAGATGATAAAGTAAGTTTTGATCGCTCCAGCAAAATAGCCCTATACCTACGAGGTGCACAGGATCACGACCAGGTCTTGGAACAGATAAGGTCGTATAATGATAACCGGGCATTTTTAAAGCAGGTGGCGGGAGAATTAAAGAGATTTGAGCATATAGATATGGTGTATAGGGATAAGGTATTTCCATTGGCTGATGGCTATGAATATAGCTTTGATGATGGGTTTGGAGGACGACGGACCTATGGTGGGGAAAGGAAGCATGAAGGCATAGACATAATGTGTGATAAAGGAGTTCCCCTTGTAGCAGTATGCGACGGTAAAGTAGAGCAAAAGGGATGGCTAGAGCTTGGTGGTTGGCGCATAGGTATACGGGGAGAAGATGGAATATATTATTATTATGCCCATCTTATTCGGTATGAACCTAATATAAAACGGGGCAGCCATGTAAAAAAAGGACAGATAATAGGCTATGCAGGGGATAGCGGATACGGTGAGGAGGGCACATCTGGAAAATTCCTTCCCCATCTTCACTTTGGCATGTATGAAGACGATAAGGCGATAAATCCATATCCTTTTTTAAAGATATGGGAAGAAGAGAAGATATCTATATCCCAATAAGGAGGTTTTATATCATGAGTATAGATAAGACTATAAAAGCTAGAAGGACTATAAGGAAATATAAGCAGGAACGTATAGATATGAAATTTTTAAAGGATTTGGTAGATGTAGCTAGGTTGGCCCCATCGGCAGCTAATAGACAGCCCCTTGAGTATATTATAGTTAATAAGACCGATATGCTATCAAAGGTATTTGATACATTAAAATGGGCTGGCTATATAAAACCTTTCGGTACTCCAGAGGAGGGGGAGAGGCCTGTAGCCTATATAGTAGTACTGATAAATAAGGACAGGGCTGGCAGCATGGCAGAGCATGATGTAGGTGCATCGGTACAGAATATATTGCTAAGCGCATGGGAAAAGGGTATAGGGAGCTGTTGGATAGGATCTGTGGACAGAAGGGCTCTAAGGGAAATACTTAATATACCCGACAGATATGAGATAGATTGCGTTATTGCCCTAGGTTATGCGGCGCAGGAGGCAATAGAAGAGGATAGGGATGATACGATTAGATATTATCTTGATGATCAAGGGGTATTGCATGTGCCTAAAAGACCACTCGATAATATACTCCATATAGATGGGTTTGAGGATGACAAAAATGATAAGTGATAGGGTAAAAAGGGGCGTGGAAAAGGCGCCCCATCGTTCCCTTTTCTACGCCATGGGTTATACGGAGGAAGAGCTTTCAAGGCCTCTTATAGGAGTTATAAATGCTAAAAGCGATATAATACCAGGGCATATACATCTGGATATGATAGCTAAAGCGGTAAAGACAGGTATTTTAATGGCGGGAGGCACCCCGATAGAAGTGCCATCTATAGGGGTATGCGATGGCATTGCAATGAACCATATAGGCATGAAATACTCATTGGCTTCTAGGGAGCTTATAGCAGATGGTATAGAGACCCTCGCAATGGCCCATGGATTTGATGGATTAGTGCTTATACCTAACTGTGATAAGATAGTGCCGGGTATGATAATGGGGGCTGTACGCATCAATATACCAAGTATAGTTATAAGCGGTGGTCCTATGTTGGCGGGATTTTATAATGGAGGGGCTGCTGACCTTAGCTTGGTATTTGAAGGGGTGGGTGCGGTAAAGGCCGGTATGATGGATGAGTATGAACTGAAATGTTTGGAGGAGAAGGCTTGTCCTGGGTGTGGTTCATGTTCAGGTATGTATACGGCAAATTCTATGAACTGTCTAGCTGAAGCACTAGGGATAGCATTAATGGGAAATGGCACCATTCCTGCTGTAGATGCTGAGCGGATAAGGATGGCTAAAAAAGCAGGGATGGTCATAATGGAAGCGGTAAAGCAAAACATATGCCCAAGGGATATAATAAATAAGGCTTCTCTTAAAAATGCACTGATAATAGATATGGCACTTGGATGTTCATCTAATTCGGTATTGCATATGTCGGCAATAGCCCATGAGGCGGGGATAGATTTTGACCTTGACAGCATAAATGATACAAGTGAAAAGGTGCCAAACCTATGTAGGTTAAGCCCTGCAGGCCTTCATCATATGGAGGATCTACATAGGGCAGGGGGTATACCTGCCATTATGGCAGAACTGTCTAATAACTGTCTTATGGATTTAAATGTGAACGTGATTGAAGGCGGGAGTATGGGAGATAGGATAAAGGGTGCAAAGGTATCTGATTATGACGTCATACGTCCCGTAGATAATCCCTATAGCATTACCGGTGGCATTGCGATATTAAAGGGTAATTTGGCGCCTCGAGGTGCAGTGGTAAAAAAAGCAGCAGTAGATTCTGATATGATGGTACATAAAGGTCCGGCTAGGGTATTTGATTCGGAAGAGGCAGCCTTTAATGCCATATTATCAGGTAGTATACAAAAAGGTGATGTGGTTGTTATACGCTATGAAGGACCAAAGGGTGGGCCTGGGATGAAGGAGATGTTATCTCCCACCTCTGCCATAGCAGGTATGGGGCTTGATAGGGATGTGGCCCTTATAACCGATGGACGTTTCTCAGGGGCTACTAGGGGTGCCGCCATAGGACATATATCGCCAGAGGCTATGGAAGGCGGACCTATTGCAGTAATACAGGAAGGGGATATAATATCCATAGATATACCAAATGGTCGGTTGGATATCGAGATAGATGGAAATATGCTTGAGGATAGAATTGATAACTGGATCCCGCCCCAGCCGAAGATAAAGAAGGGGTATCTAGCTAGATATGCAAAAATGGTATCATCTGCAGATAAGGGTGCTGTGCTGGATTTTTAGCCAAAAAAAGCCGCTTTTATGCGGCTTTTTTTGATTGCTTTTATAGTCTGCTAGCGGCTTCTTTATCCAGAATGATAGTAGCATTTGGATGAAGTTGGAGTACAGAGGCAGGCACTACAGGAGTGACTGGCCCATTTATAGTATTATAGATAGCTTCTGCCTTGTCGGCCCCTTTTGCCATAAGGATTATGTTTTGGGCGTGCATTATGCTCTTTATACCCATTGATAATGCCTTTGTAGGTACCTCATCTATGGAATTAAAGAACCGAGAATTTGCTTCTCTGGTGCCTTGATCCAAAGTTACTATATGGGTAACAGCATCAAAGGGCGTACCTGGTTCATTAAACCCTATATGTCCATTGCGGCCAATGCCTAATATCTGCAGGTCAATGCCTCCTGCATCTTCTATTTTTTGATCATATTTTTTACATTCTTCTTCTAGATTTTTTGCCTGTCCATCTGGAATGTTTATATTTTCTTTTGGCAAATTTACATATTTAAATAAGTTTTCATGCATAAATGTATGATAGCTGCAGGCATGCTCCTGTGAAATACCTACGTATTCATCCAGATTAAATGTAGTTACTTTGGAAAAATCCAATTTATCGTCTTTATGTAATTGGACTAATTTTTTATATAATCCTATGGGAGTACTGCCGGTAGCCAGACCTAATATGGCATTTGGCTTTGTACTGATGAGATCTACAAATTCTTTAGATGCTATAACATCCATTTCATCAGCTGTATTGCAAACAATAACATTCACTTGTAAAACCTCCTTATAATTTTGTAAACCATTACCTATATTATAACATCCTTTTGGTTGTTTTTAATACAAAAAAGAGATAAAATAATAAATAGAGAGGTTAAAGGGGGGAAAAGCTTGGGTGGTTTGGCGTATCTTATACATTATTTTAGGAAGTTTTATCCATGCGGTAGCCATAAATGCATTTTATATGCCCCATAATCTGCTAAGTGGTGGTGTAACAGGTGTGGCAATGTTGCTTGAATATAAATATGGTATACCTACCGGTATTACATCTATATTGCTTAATATCCCATTATTTATAGCAGGATATAAATATGTAAGCAGGCGTTTTACCTATTTTAGTATATTGGGTACGGTAAGTTCGTCCATATTTTTACTTATCACGCAAGGATGGATAGTGGATATACAGGATACTATGGTATCCTGCCTAATAGGAGGATTACTATCAGGTATAGGCATAGGATTAGTAATAAAAAATAGGGGTTCACTTGGGGGCACCGATATTCTTTCAGTTATAGTAAATAAATATTTTTCTTTTAGCATAGGTACTACTACGATGGCCATAAATGCTATAATACTAACACTTGCCGCTATGCAATTTGGCATAGAACGGGCGGCATATACTTTAGTTGCATTATATGTGTGCAATAAGGCCCTTGATAATATACAGGAGGGATTTAATCATAAGAAGAGTATAATAATAATCTCAGATAATGCAGACGAGGTTGCCAAAGCAATTTTTAAAAAGATAAAGAGGGGCATTACATTCTTAAATGGTGAAGGCGGTTATACAGGCAAGCAAAAGAAGATAATATATATTGTACTCCGTACAACTGAGTTATCAAGGGTACGGGATACAGTACGACAGGTAGATCCGGCGGCATTCATCACAATAGTCGATGCCAGAGAGGTGGAAGGTAAGGGTTTTGATGGTCCGCCATTATTTTAAGGAGGAAAAGGAAATGGATCTTAATAGTTTGGTGGAAGGATACAGAGAAGATATAATAAATTCCACAAAGGAGATTATAGCTATTCCTAGCGTACAAGGGGAGCCCTTAGCAGGGAAACCCTTTGGAGAAGGCGTTGCAGAGGCGTTGGATTATGCATGTAATCTTGCAAGAAATCTAGGCTTTCATGTAGTCGATGTGGATGGGTATGGTGCCCATGCAGAAATCGGAGAAGGGGATGAAACCCTTGGTATACTGGTACACCTAGATGTAGTACCTGCAGGCGAAGGATGGACATATGAGCCCTATAGCCCGCAGATACATGATGGGAAGCTCTATGGCAGGGGTGCCATAGATGACAAGGGGCCTACCATTGCAGCTATGTATGCTATGAAGGCTTTGCTTGATAGTGGTGTAAAGCTCAATAAAAAGGTGCGAATGATATTTGGTACCGATGAGGAGAGTGGTTGGGAGGGTATGGAATATTACCTTTCAAAGCAGCCCATGCCCCAGTTTGGCATAGTGCCAGATGGCAATTATCCTGTAATACATGCGGAAAAGGGCATTCTTACATTGGCTTTTAAAAAAGAGTTTAATGGAGCGGAGCATATAGCATCCAATATAGAGGGTATAAAGGGCGGAACTAGGCCTAATATGGTGCCTGATGAATGCCTTTGTGTATTTTCATCTCCTAGGGATGGGGATAAGGTATTGACGTATTTGAATACTTTTAGGGAATATACAAAATGTAATATAGAAGCAGATTTTAATGAGGCGGGAGGTGCTGTGCTTAGATTTATGGGAAAATCGGCCCATGCAAGTACTCCGAAGAAGGGGGTAAATGCCATAGCAGGCACTCTAGGTTTTCTATGTTCATTGGGTATAGGCAATAGTCCCATGGAGCAGTTTATAACATTTTTAAATGATAGAATAGGACCAGATTTTGATGGTGATGGGCTTGGAATTAAATTGGAGGATAATGTATCAGGTAAGCTCACCTTGAATCTTGGTAAGATAGATATAGACAAGGAGAGGGGCGAAGCTGTAATAAATATACGCTATCCTGTAGAGTATAAATTAGATGATATAATGAACAGGATATATAAGGCAATTGAAGGTACTGATGTCGAAGTAGAGATACAGGGCCATTCAGCGCCTCTTTATGTGCCTGAAGATCATCCTTTAGTACAAAAACTTTTGAAAATATATAATGAACAGACCGGTCAAGAAGCAAAACCCATAGCTATAGGCGGTGGAACTTATGCTAGAGCTACAGAAAATACAGTTGCATTTGGCGCCCAATTTCCGGGTAGACCTGAGATGGCCCATCAAAAGGATGAATATATAGAGGTAGAGGATCTTATTTTGAATGCAAAGATATATGCAAATGCGATATATGAATTGACAAGGTAGTAAAAGTGGTGGCAGATTATACGATCTGGCCGCCACTTTTTTCTAACGTTAACAAGTATGTCTTTGATTTTATGCCACCACCCCCGCTATATCCCCCGAGTCTACCATTGGAGCCAACTACTCGATGGCAGGGTATTATAATGGGTACAGGATTTTTACTACAGGCCTGTGCAACTGCCCTGTATCCTTTTGGGGAACCGATTTCTATTGCAATGTCCTTATAGGTTTTGGTGCTGCCATAGGGTATGGAAGAAAGGGCCTTCCATACCTTCATTTGAAATGGTGTGCCCTTTATATCAACTTTTATATTAAAATTTTTTCGGATGCCTTGAAAATATTCCATAAGCTGTATAGATACAGGGCTATCTTTAGTACAAACTATAGATATATCCTTGTTTAAGTTATATCCTATATCTATTTGACACACTCCGGCGGGAGTGGATTTGATAAATATTATGCCTATGGGGCTGTTTATATATGAAAAGGTGTAGAAATTATTCATATAAAATTCTTCTCCTTTACGATCTAAATTGCAATATTAAATGCAACACTTTTGAGAAAATCATACTTATCCATTTACTTCCTCTTGTCAAGGGGAGGGTGGAGATTTTCGAGTGTATACGAGAAAATACTACCCAACCTTGACAACGATGGTAATGATATAATTATACATAGGTATTTTAGAAAAATATATAGAAAAGAGGAAAAAAGAAAAGGTGAAAAAACTGTGGAAGATGTTTTGGATTTTTTTTAGAATCGGCGCATTTACCTTTGGTGGTGGATTTGCCATGATACCTCTCATCGAAAAAGAGATAGTAGACAAGCAGGGGTGGGTAGATGAGGAAGAGATAATAGATGTATTTGCCTTGGCTCAGTCTGTGCCAGGTGCCATAGGTATAAATGCATCTACATTTGTAGGATACAAGGTAGCAGGATTTCAAGGTGCTATAATTGCCACTCTAGGTATGGTAATTCCGTCATTTATAACAATAACACTCATCGCTTCAGTATTTACAAAATTTCAGGATGCTTTGATAGTACAGGCTGCCCTAAAAGGTATACGGGCAACGGTTGTAGCCCTTATAGGTATTGCTGCTGTTAAGATGGGCAAGGCGGCTATAAAGGATAGAATCAGCCTTGCTATTGCCATAGTAGGTCTTATACTTTTACTTGTTTTTAATGTACAGGCCATATACATTATTATGATAAGTGCACTTATGGGACTAGCATTTTTTTATTTATCAAGAAAGGAAGGTAACAGTGAAGAATGATCTATTGGAAGCTTATGGCTGTATTTTTTAAGATAGGATTGTTTAGCTTTGGCGGTGGATATGCCATGGTACCCATGATAGAAAATGAAATATCAAAAAATGGCTGGATCACCAGCCGTGAATTTGCCGATATAATAGCTATTGCAGAGATGACACCAGGGCCTATAGCGGTAAATTCAGCTACTTTTGTAGGATATAAGACAGCCGGAATTTTAGGGAGTTTATGTGCTACTACAGGGGTGGTATTGCCGTCTTTAATCATTGTCATACTAATATCGAGTATATTTTCAAAATTTAATGATAAGCCTGTAGTTAAGGGTATATTCTGCGGTATACGACCTGCCGTAGTAGCTCTTATTGCAGGGGCAGCTGTAATTGTAAGTCAGACATCCATATTCAAAGGGGCATTTAATGCACAAAATTTTTCGATGTTATTCACAAAACCTTCGGCATTTGTGGATATACCGAGTCTAGCCATAATGTTGGGCAGTATATTTGTAATGGTAAAGTTAAAATGGCACCCCATCTTAACCATATTTGCTTCGGGAGCAGCAGGGATATTGTTGTTTTATGTTATGAATCTATAGCTTACACCTTTATACGGGTCCATCTGCCGGATCGAAAACGTATATAGATTAGTACAGATCTTATAAATTGATCTGCTGCTAATGCAATCCATGCACCGATTAATCCCCAATTGGCCCAGTTGACAAGTATAAATGCCAATATTGGTCTTATTATTAGGACGCCAACTAGGATGGATAGTGCAGGCCATTTTGTATCTCCGGCACCCCTTAAACCGCCTGCTAGTATTTGAAAAGATGCCTGGCTAGGTTGTATAATGGCTACTATTTTAAGCACGGTGCTTCCTGCTTTCATTATATCAGGATCCGGGTTAAACAGCCATACAAGTTGCTTGCCTAAAAAGAAGAATATGCCTGCTATAAAAAATGCAACTACAGCCCCCATATGTCTAGTTTGATCAGCATATGCCTTGGCCTTTTCGATATCCTTTTCTCCTAGGCTTTGGCCTATTAATGTGGTTGCAGCTATACCAAAGGCCTGACCATTCATAAAGGATAGGCTTAGTATATTAAGTCCTATTTGATGGGTAGCAAATGCTACGGTACCTAGGCCTGCTACTATGCGGGTATATATTAAAAGCCCTAGCCTTAAGGCCATCTGTTCGCCTGCAGATGGAAGACCTATGCGAATTATACGTTTTATAGCTTTAAAATCGGGCTTAAAATATCTAGCCATGGATTTTATAGGAGGTAGATAGAGGTATTGGCGCCTTCGAAACAGTATATATAGGGAGATCACAAATGATACAATATAACCAATAACGGTGGCTATAGCCGCTCCATCTACTTCCAAGCGGGGGAAACCAAGTTTCCCGTATATAAGAAGATAGTTAAATATTATATTTACTACATTTGCTATTACATTCAAATACATAGATGCCTTGGTATTTCCAGCTCCCCTTAATGCTGCTGTTATACATAGGGGTATACAGGTAAATATAAATCCTGACATTATTATCTTAAAATAGCTCCCGCCCACTTTGGCAACATCCTCTTCGCCACCCATTAAAATGACCATATCATGGGCAAATATAATGCCTAAAATAGAGATGGCTATGGAAAGGAATATAGTAAGTATCATACTTTGATAGAGTACCTTATTGGCTTCCTCTTGTTTGCCTTCACCTTTTAGACGTGCTACCAATGCAGTAGTGCCCACATTTAGGGCTATAAATGCTGATAACATTAAAAACCTTGGTTGATTAGTAATGCCTACGGCGGCTATGGCATAGGCTCCAAGTCGTCCTACCATTATCATGTCGGCCATTTGACATACTGTGACCAGTATGAGCTCTATAATAGACGGCCATGCGATAGCCAGTATTTCCCTATTTAAAATTTTTTTATCAAGCTTTTTGCTATGTGTTACTACATGTTCTGAAGCTGCATCGCAGCATTCACAATTGTCCATTATTGATTTTTCACCTCATTAATATTAAGACCCCTATATGCGCCATATCGTGGAAGCGCTTTCATATGATAATAGTAACACAAAAAAGGGGCATCGGCAAATTAGGTATTGGTATAAAAATGCTTATTTTAATGAATTTGTGTTAAAATAGGGTAAATAGATATTAGAAAAGGTGAAAATATGAGAATTTTTATAGCTATTGAGCTTGATAATGCATTAAAGGAAGATATATACAAAAAGGTATGTTTAATAAAGGAAAAAAGTCTAAAGGGTAATTTTACAAAGAAGGATAATCTGCATATAACTATCCGTTTCCTAGGGGAAATAGATAATCACGAAGTGGATCGTGTAAAGGGGGCTATGGAGCAGGCTGCCGAAAAAATTAAGCCTTTTGATATTACTTTGGGTCAGTTAGGCAAGTTTGACAGAGGCAATTCCTGTATATTATGGTCAGGCGTGGATAAGGGATTAGGCCATATGAAAAGCGTATTTCATATGCTGGATGAAGAGCTTTTTTTGCAGAAATTTAAAAAGGAATACCGTCCTTTTAAACCCCATATAACCTTGGGGCGGGAGGTAGTGCTAGATTGCCCATTAAAAACCGTTTCCCAGGAAATAGGAATAGATAAAATGGGTATGACGGTGGAGAAAATAACTCTTATGGAGAGTATAAGAAGACAGGGGCAATTGATCTATATTCCAATATTCAGAAGTCACTTCATAAAATGAATATATACCAATAAATTGAACATATACATATAATGAATATGTTCAATTTGTTTGGAGGAATACTTATGGATGATTTTATGACACCCGAGATGCTTACTACATTTGCAGGATTGACCATTGCAGTTGGAATAATAGTTCAGTTTACAAAACCCATTATAAAAAGGCGATTTAGTGATCTAGGGGTAAGAATTTATGTGTTTATAATATCCTTCATATTGACCATGCTCTTTGCAAATAGTGGTTTTACAGCACAGGGTATAGTACTTACCCTCATAAATTCCATATTAGTTTGTATGTCAGCGATGGGAGGATACGAGATCATGTCAGATCCAATGGCACAAAAGAAAAAATAACTATTGATTATAATATTGATATAACATATAATATTACATAATCAATAAATATGGATCATGAGGGAGTAGTTGGCATCCTATAAGGGTGTGGTATAGTCAACATACTGATGGAAACATCTGGCTTACCTTAAATAATGAGACTCGTGTATAACATTTTTATGCTATACATAGGTCTCTTTTTTTATGTAAGAGCTGTTATATGAGGAGTGAATTATATGAATATGTTGTCATTAATATTAATAGCAATCGGTCTATCTATGGATGCCTTTGCGGTAGCAATAAGCAATGGCATCTCTATGAAAAAGGTCAGTATAAAGGATGCGTCTAGAATAGCGGCATTCTTTGGTGTCTTTCAGGCTATAATGCCAATGTTAGGTTGGGCTGCAGGGGTGGGATTTAAAGACTATATAACCAATATAGATCATTGGATAGCCTTTATCCTTTTGACTTTTATCGGCGGGAAGATGATCTATGATGCAGTTAAGGAGGACAAGCTAGAGGCGGGAGAGGTGGACAAAAGTACCAATGGGAGATTAAGTGTTAAAATGCTTTTTCTATTGGCAATTGCCACTAGTATAGATGCTATGGCCGTAGGAATAAGTTTTGCTTTTCTCGATGTTCCAATTATAAATTCATCTTTAATGATAGGAATAATAACCTTTTTTATATCCTTTGCAGGTGTTTTTATAGGTGCAGAATGTGGTAATCTTTTTCAGAAAAAGGCTGAGGTAATGGGAGGATTTATTCTAATGATAATAGGGTTTAAGATACTTGCGGAGCATACAAAACTGGAATTTATATCGAGAATTTTCAGATAGATATATTTAGAAACACGAAGGCCGTCCTAAAGGACGGCCTTCACTTATATATGAAATTGGGGGAAAACTTATTTATCTATTTTCTATTATAGATAATAGCAGAAATATAAGAACAAGGCATTAAGATTTTGTGAATATTTTGTGAACATTATTAGTCCATATAATGGGCAATGTAAAAAGGGGATAATATGCTATAATAAAAATGGGAGGGATATACATGGATAGAAAGAATCTCATCTTAAAGGCTTTAGAAGCACGTAAGCATGCATATGTGCCATATTCAAAATTTCGCGTGGGGGCAGCAGTGCTAACCGATGAAGGGAAAATATTCACCGGATGTAATATTGAAAACGTTAGCTATGGTGATACCTGTTGTGCAGAAAGGGTGGCGATTTTTAAAGCCATCTCTGAAGGTAATACAAATTTCAAAGGTATTGCCGTTGCTTCAGATTCTCCTGATTTTATATTTCCCTGTGGAATGTGCTTGCAGGTATTAGTTGAGTTTAAAGTGCCCCTAATCATTGTAGGAAATGTGGACGGACAGCATAAGGAGTTTATTACCACTGAGTTGATGCCCTATGCGTTTGATGAAATAAAAATATAGAACACAATTGGGAGAAAAGCTGTAATTGACCATGTAATTAATGATGTATAAAAAATTGTAAGGTTCGAAAAAAAAGTTTGTTGTTTTATATGAATTGTCACCATATAATATTAATACAGGCAAGAATTAATAAATAGAAAATATTGTTTGCAATATTATCTGTGTAAACAATATTTTAGAAAAGGTGGGGGAAATTATGGATGTGCATATAATAAAGAGGCGCACATTCAAAAAGACATTTTTGTCATATACAGTGATACTTATTATTCCCATTTTTATCTTTTTATATATATCGCTTCAAAATGTAATGAATAATAATTATAAAAAATTGATAGAAATGCATGAATCGGATACAGAACGGGTTGCGGCCACTATTGATTCTAAATTGATGGAGTGTATGCATATAGGAGATAAATTGTATCATTCTAATTGGATCAGTAAATTTATGATAGATATAGATGTGTTTGATGATGAGTTTGGTTCACTGAGGAGGCAGGAGATTTGCCAAGATCTCAACAATTATACGGCTTTTACAGGAATATTATCAAATATTGCTGTTGTTTTTCCATATAAGGATCTTGTTGTATCACAACGGGGGTGGTACCAAAAGGATGCTTATTTTTCCGATATTATAAAGATAAAGGAGCATGATATAGAAAAAATATATTCAAATATGGATGACTATGCATATTTTAGATTAATGGAAGACACCAAGGTAACTGCGGTGAATGATGAAGATAAATATATAGTAATATGCCAGAGTCTAGAACTATATAACAAACCTCGGGCTGTGTTATTATTTTTTATAGATGAAAGATATTTGACATCATATATCAAGAAGATCACATCTCCCAATTTACAAAACATTGTAATTACCAGTAACGATATGGAGATATTTAATCAGGATGTTCATAATAATAAAGAGAAAACAGGCAATGAGTTAATATTTACTACTAAGTCTAGTGTTATGTCTTGGGAGTATAAGTGCATATATAATGATTATAATTTACCGATACAATCTGATCAGCTATTTCCTTTATATATTGGTATTGTTTTTTCGCTTATACTAGGTGCTTTTATGGCATTAATACTAGCTACCATAAGCTATAAGCCATTATACAGTTTATTAAATAGAATATTTAGATACGATGAAGCGCAGGGAATGCTAGAAACTACATCGGACAAAAATATGCATGAATATAGAATAATAGAGAATTCTTTTGATAGGCTTGTAGATGAAAATGAAGCTATAATAAACAGGATGAAAAACTATGAAAGTGCAGCCAAATCTAATATGCTTTTGAAACTGCTCAAGGGTTTTTTTAATGATGATAAGCTGGAAGATAAACTTAACGAGATAGGTTTAAATTATACAGATGATGACTATTTTTGTGTTGCCCTTATTAATATATCCCAAACTGCTCAAAATGATGGTGAAAATATTATAAAGAAAAGACAGGAGATCATTAATCTGATTCTTACTATAGAACAGAATACAGACCAAATGGGAATAGATTGTCAAATACTTGATGTGCTAGATGATGCTATTGGGTTAATTTTTGCTTTTGATTATATACAGTCAAATAGTGAAGTTATAGACCAGTTGCTTTTTAAGGCAAAATCTAGCATGGAGAAATCCGGCAATGTACAATTGGTCATATCTATGGGTAATATGGAGCAGGGCATAATAGGGATAAGTAAATCCTATCAGATGGCCAGAGAAAACATGGAATATATGCTATTTGAAAGTGATTTTGTAAAGGACAATAAAAATATGCTTGAAAAGGAATTGTACTACTATCCGACAGATTGGGAGATACAGCTTATAAATAATCTTAAAGTGGGTAATTTGGATACTGTAACCAAGATTATATATGAGATAAGATTGGAGAATGAAAAGAGAGATTTACCGCTAGATTCAATGATTAGACTGGTTACATTGATAATGGAAACGGAGCTTAGGGTGCTTGATGAGCTTAATATTGATGTGGGACTTTACCAAAATGAATTTAATGGGATATTGGCATCGGAAAATATGGATGAGATATGGTCGTATATATACGAAATTAGTGATAGGGTGTGCGATAGAAGGCAATATGCCAATACTACTTCAAACTTGGAAATAGGTAATAATATCCTTGAGTATATTAATAAAAACTATAATGATCCTAATCTGGCACTTAAGGAATTGGCCCAAATATTTAATATGTCAGTATCGTCTTTATCCAAACTTTTTAAGGAAGTAACTGGAATTAATTATTATGATTATTTATGTCGCATTCGAATGGAGCAGGCAAAAGAATTACTAAAGGATAGTAAAAATGCTATAGGCAAGGTGGCAAGTGAGGTTGGGTATGAAAATGAGTATTCTTTTAAAAGGGCATTTAAACGCTATGAAGGTATAAGCCCTTCTGACTATATATATAAAATTGCAGAAGGCGATTCCAAATAAGAATGGGGTAAAATCCTTATATAGAGCCGTTCTTAATCTCTGAGCAAATATTGTTATGCACAAAAAATATTGTTTCTTGTATGTTAGATAAGCAGATGGTATCATTTAAGCACAGGACATTGGTACTATTTTCAAAAAACTTTTAAAAAACAAAACAATATTTTTATATATTGTAATGGAAGGGGAGGTTATATGGAATCTGTATCTATTAAAAGAGGCAGAAAAATATCCAGTCATCAAACTATAAAAAGTCGCAAAAGACAAGATACTATTCAGTTATATTTGATAATACTGCCAGTTCTCATACATATATTCATTTTCCACTATATACCAATGTATGGAATAGTTATAGCCTTTCAAGACTATTTTCCTGGAAATTCGTTTATCTCTTTTGATGGCAGTGTCAAATGGGTAGGATTAAAGCATTTTAGGAAGTTTATAACAGGACCGTATTTTGGGAGGCTATTTAGAAATACATTTACACTCAGTTTTTATTTGTTCTTGTTTGGATTTTGGGTACCTATTGTGTATGCACTATTGATCAACGAGGTTAAAGATAGTTTTTTCAAAAAGTTTGTACAGACGGCAAGCTATCTTCCATACTTTATTTCTATGGTCGTAGTGGCAGGAATGGTAGTATCATTTATAAATACAGATGGTATACTTAATTCGATTATTAAAGTATTTGGAGGGACGCCAAAACCATTTTCAACAGATCCGAAATATTTTGCCAAAATATATACTATAACAAACATCTGGAAAAGTTTCGGGTGGAATAGCATATTGTATCTATCTACAATATCGGGCATTGATCCATCATTATATGAGGCTGCGAGAATAGATGGAGCAAGCCGTTTTAAACAGGCCCTATATATTACTATTCCATCCATAGTACCTACCATTGTTATACTATTAATATTTGCAATAGGCAGGCTGCTTTCAGCAAACACAGAGTTTATATTGCTTCTATACAATCCGGCAATATACGAACGGGCTGATGTTATAGGTACCTATGTGTAGCCTCTCGAAAAAGAATTGGAAATAGTTAAGGCTAACCTAAAACTGGAATATATCGAGATGCTACGGCTGATTTTGTAAAAGAAATAAAATTGAACGTTGAGAAACGCATATTGTAGTGATTG
>NZ_RXHQ01000040.1 GCF_004138105.1 Xylanivirga thermophila
GGAGGATTTGCGTTAACCTTCCAAGTCCGGATACTATTATACATGTTGTCAAGGTTCAGGCCAACAGGTGCTGGCAAATTGGCTAAGATATGGAGCCAAAAATGTATTTGATATTTAGATTAGATTGCTTTTATTTGATATGGTTAAATATTAAACTTGCAGGTTTGACAGTGATTTCATTCACTGGTTAATACAATACTAATTATACAAGGGAGTGATATATATGTTAGCCTTAAATAATATTTCAAAAACATTTAACACTGGTACGCCAAATGAAAAAACAATATTCAAAGATTTTAATTTAACAGTTGAAGATGAAGATTTTATATCCATAATAGGAAGCAATGGAGCCGGGAAATCTACCCTTTTAAATATAATTGCCGGTGCATATCCTGTAGATCGGGGTACCATAAGGCTAGATGGCACTGATATAACAAAATTTCCAGAGCATAAAAAATCCTATCTTATAGGAAGGGTTTTTCAAGATCCCCTTAAAGGTACTGCTCCATCTATGACTATAGAGGAGAATCTGGCCATGGCTTTAAACCGTGGCAAAAAATTAAGCCTATCTCGGGGTATAACAAAAAAAGACAGGGAGTACTTCAAAGAACAATTAAGCCTAGTAGATTTAGGGCTGGAAAACAGGCTAACCGATCGAGTAGAATTGTTGTCAGGAGGACAAAGACAGGTTCTAACCCTTATAATGGCTACCATTACAAAACCAAAGTTATTACTTTTAGATGAACATACTGCAGCGTTAGATCCTAAAACCGCCGAACTCGTAAACTCCCTTACAAATCATATAATAAATCAGAATAAAATAACCACCCTTATGATAACCCATAACATGGAACATGCCATAACTACCGGCAATCGTCTGCTTATGATGCACGAAGGAGATATAATCTTTGATATGGGTGGGGCTGAAAAGAAAAAGACAACAGTTTCAGGATTACTGAATAAATTTGAAGAAGTACAAAAGATAAGTTTTAACACTGACAGGGTAATGCTAGCATACTAGCACTACCCTGTTTTTATTAATTAATTTTCTTTTTTCTTATATTGCATTATAGACACTATTATAACCATCAATGCAACCAGCGCAATTAACCATTTAACAGAAGATTGGAGGCTTCCGTCTTGGGACATAAATCCTATAATTGCCGGTACCGACATACTACCTATAGCTGCAATGGTAACCAGCCCTCCTGTTATCGCCCCTTTATTATTGGGATAAATATTACCTGCAATAGCAATAACCGTTGGGAATAAACCTCCAAAGAAAAAACCTGTAATAAAGAGCCCTATTACTATTATTATGCCTACTCCCGCCATGAAGGCCATCACTATCCCAACTAATGAACCTATTGACGCATACAATATCCATCTATAATAGCCTATTTTTTCTGAAATAAAACTGCTAAATAGCCTTCCCAATGTAATCCCCAAATTATAAATAGCAAGGGTTCCTGCTGCAAAAAATATGGGAAAGTTTACTACATCCCCCATGTATTTATTTATCCATGTATTTATACTCTGTCCTACCCCTGAATATATAAATAGTATAAGGCCTAGGGCAATTACTGTAGAAGATATGATAAAATGTCCTTTACCTGCATCGGATGTTTGAACATTTTGAATCTGAGGAAATGATTGAAACCATATAAATATAGTTATTAAAAGACCTATGATGGCATTTACAAGATATATATATCTCCAATTGCATCCTAAAGCAAGCATACTACCCGATATAATAGGACCTATAAGGCAGCCTATCCCAAAGAACATATGTAATCTATTAAGTGCCCTGCTCATTTTCTCAGGATATAAATCGGATATGGCGGCACTAGCTGAAGTATCGAGCATACCATGTCCGACGCCTGCTATAACTGCAAATATCAACCCACCTGTATACCATGATAGCGTACCTATACCTAAAAGACCTAAAGTTAAGCACAAAGTACCACCAAATAATATTGGTTTTCGTCCCGCCTTATCGCTTAATATGCCACTTGCAAGCACCGATAGGGTACGACCCATAGACATAAAGGTGACAAATAGACTGGCCTTTCCCATGCTTATATTGTAGTCCTTCATTAAATAATTTATAGTAGGTCCATAAACAGTTACAGTAATACCTATTAGAAAAAACGATGCATAGAGCGCTGCTACAGATCCCTTCCTGTTTATATTATTTTCCATAAAGTCCATCCCCGTTTCTCTAAATTTATTATAAAAAGGCCTGACTTTTTAACTGGTCAAGCCTTTTTATAATGAACCTTACATACAGCAATTGTCTTGATCTATATAATACTCTTTACAAAATCTATACTTTGTTTTGTCTCTTCTATAGGATCGCCTATGCCTTCATATTCGATAGATAAATAACCATAATAGTCATTGGATTTTAAAAACTCGATTGTTTTTTTAATAGGTACATCACCCTGCCCTATGGGGATAGCTTGGTACATGTGATCATCAAGGGAACGATACACTTCTTGAATTCCTTCATCATGTAACCTTTTAAAATCCTTAAGATGTACATATCCTATACTAGACCTTAAATGCTTTATGCCATCCATAGGATCTTCGGCAACGAGCAAAAAATTCCCTATATCAACATTGGCCTTTAATCTTTGAGAACCTACCTCATTTATAATGGCAAGTATTTGATTAGACTTACCAGCAAAAACCCCGTGATTCTCCAAGACCATGTCGATTCCCCTTTGCTCAGCATATGAAACACATTCTCTTAAGCCATACAATATGTATTTTATTCCTTCTTCATATGAAATATCCATTTTTTTATTGCCGGCAAACACCCTCAGCGTATCAGTCCCTAATCTGACAGCAGTATCAATACCTTCTTTTACATAGGCAATTTGTTCGTCTAGTTCTTTTTCATCCTCAGTAACAAAATCATTGCTTATGGAATAACAGGCTACTGTCCAATTGTTTTTATCTATCAGATCAATGGTATTATCTATCTCTGCAGGATTTTTCCAAAAACAGTCTAAAAGCTCTACTCCATCTACTCCCGCCCTAAAGGCAAATGATAAAAAATCATCTATAGTAATATTGCCTTTAAAAAATTGCCTTTGTACACTCCACATACTTACAGCGGTTTTCATAATCCTAACTCTTTTAATTTGCTATTTAGGAAGTTCACCGCCAATCTAATATCTTTTTCAGGATCTGCCCCTACTTCACGCTCTATTGTAAGAAATCCATTATATCCTACTTCATTAAGAGCCTTTATATATTCGCTAAAGCGGACATCACCTTCGCCCAGAGGTACTTCCTCATAATAATCCTTAAAGTTTACATCCTCTATCTCACCCTCTGGTAATTGTAACCTATTATATACCCATTCAGGATTGATGGGCTTTTTCCTTACTCCGTCCTTAGCATGGGTATGTACTATATAATCCTTCAATGTATATACACCTTGCACAGGATCATCACCAGTAACCATTGCAAAGTTTGCAGGATCAAAGTTTACCCTTACACCCTTTGAAGATAAACTGTCTAAAAATTTCTTTAGTGTAACTGCCTTTTCAGGACCAGTCTCAATGGCAAAGTATGCACCTACATTGTCACCATATTCGCCTAATTGTTCACAGGCCTCTTGCAATACCTTAAATCTTGGATGATTATGATCTTCCGGTGCAATACCAATATGAGTAGTAACAACATTTGTTTCTAAATCCTTTGCCAGATCCATAATCCTCTTTGACTTTTCAATTCTTGCCGGATTATCCTCTGGTACTGTAAAACCATGTCCGCCTAAATCACCACATAAGGCTGATACAACTAAACCATTGGATTTTATCATATCCAATATTTCCTTTCGCCTTTGTGGGCTTAGATTTTCTGGAGCCATTTCTCCGGATGTAGCATAAATTTGAATACCTGCAGCCCCTACTTCTTTTGCCTTTTTTATGCCATCTTCTAATCCCAGTCTAAAAGAATCTACCATTACACCAATCTTAAATGCTGACATTTTGCTCCTCCTTATACATAAAATATACTTATCCATTTATATATTAATAAAAAAACACATTTTTGTCTTTATTTTTCTTTGCTATATCTTTGTCTATTTTTTTGATTATTCTTGTGCAGATTCTGATACTGCGCTGGCGGCACTCCTATAGTCTTCCTAAAAGCCTTGCTAAAGGAATGTATAGACTGATAATGGAGTTTTTCCGCAATTTCAGTTATGGTAAGTTCTCCTTTTTTTAAAAGCTCTGTAGCCATTTCAAATCTTTTTTGATTATAATATTGCTGTATAGTAAGGCCCGTTTCTTGGGAAAATATATGGGACAGATATGAATAGCTGTACCCAAGCTCTTCTGCAATCTGGGGGAGTTCTTGTATATGGTATATATTGGTATCTACATAGCTTATTATTTGATAGGTAAGATACTTTATATTGTCTATATTTTTATCGGGGGTGTATTCCTTTTGCCAATCATCATAAAAATTACGATAGGCAAGCACTATTATCTGATGTACATATGTCTTCACCATTATATTAGAATATTCGGTAGCCTTTGACATCTCGTTAAAAGTACCTAAAAACGGTATCTCAATATTTAACCTGTCTTTAACTATGGGATATGTTATATGATCAAACATCTTTTTTATATGCAAAAATGGATTTTGGTCACCTGTATAATAATTAAAGTTAAAGCCTATATAGAAATATCTAAATGGTTCTACTTTATCAGCCCTAATATCATGAGTCTGATCCGGCAAATTTACATATATATCTCCCGCCTGAACCGGAGACCATTTTCCATCTGTCATAAATTCACCCTTACCCGATGTTATATAACTTATCTCATAGCAAAGCTGCTTGTGAGGCCCCAATACAAAGTCGCTTTCACAACATAGATCCCCTATCTGATACACATCAATAGACTCATAAACCTGCGGATCATCCCAGAACAAATTATCAAAATGAAACTTCTTCCCACTGCCTGCTTTACCCTGAAATTTACTCGTCAACAATAAATCCCCCTTTATTGCCATGCTCCCAAACTCATTATAACATAAAATATAAAAAGCCTCTATGTTTTATTTATTTTGAGTTTCCGCAAAAAATTATGACTATGATATAAATTCGATTTTATGGGGATAAAATATGTTCTAAATGGTGCAAAAACCTATAAATTACACTAAAAACGTAAAAAAGCCCCTAAATGTTTCAATATAATTAATTTGCAACAAAAAACCATTGCTAAACAGAATCAATGGTATAAATCATCACCTTAAGGAATTCAAAAATACGCAAAACAACTCTAAATGGGTAAAATAAATATTATAATCGCATTTGCTGGTAATGTTTTTTATATAATCAATCTTTTTGCATTTTGCAGAAACCCAAATTTATTTATATGAATATCTCAAATTGACAAAATAATTACATGTAGGCCGGGCAAGAATGCCCGGCCTGCATGTAAATAAAACTATTTGTATTGCAGTACTGTATATCCTATTGCATCATATTCATCGGCCTAGATGGCGATGATATTTCACCGAGGGCTTGACCAGCCTCGTCATTTAAATATCTAGTAGTTGCTAAATCTCCTATGGCTACTATGCCCACCAGTTTATCACCATCAACTACTGGCAGTCGCCTTATTTTATAATGGGCCATTATACGAGCTGCTTCATCGCCAGTCATCTCAGGCGTCGCTGTAACCACGTCTGGAGACATCATATCTTTTACTTTTGTAGTGGCAGGATCTCCATTATTGGCTATATTTCTTACTACTATATCCCTATCGGTTACTATACCTACTATTCTATCTTCGCTGCATACAGGTATGGCTCCAATATTGTGGGCCTGCATTATCTTTGCCGCGTCCATTACAGTATTATCAGGCGAAAGAACAGTCAATTTTGTAGTCATAACTTCTTTAACCTTCATGATTAACTTTTACCTCCTATGCAAAAATTATTTCATTTGATATTAGTATCTCCTCCAATATTGGTGATATTCCTGCTATTTTCTACACTGTTATAATATTTGATATTTTCTGTCGAATAACTTTATATAAAGTCATAATTTAATATCATGGATATATATGTTAATCCAAAAACTTGAATTATCCACACCATCCACAGAGTTATGCACAGTTTTTTGCCCTATTTTCAAGTACTCCACAGGTTTTTCCACATTATCCACAGGTTAAACATACTACTTTAACTAAAAACTGATTAGTATAAAAAATGAAAATTAGGACATGCAGTCCTGCAAAAAGCAAAAAAAATAAAGAAATAAAAGCGTAAAACGCTTTTATTTCTTATAATTCTAAATTCGGATATGCATTTAGTTTTAAATCGCTAATCTTATCCTTTAACAAATTATAATAAGCTGCGCATCCTACCATTGCTGCATTATCTGTACAAAATATGGGTGATGGATAATATAGCTTTATACCTAGTGCATCTGCCCTATCTTTCATAAGCCTTCTAAGACCCGCATTAGATGCAACACCTCCAGCAATGGCTATTTTGCTTATAGAATTATTTTGTGCTGCAAGCATGGTCTTATCTACCAATACATCTATCACCGCCTGCTGAAAACTAGCAGCTATATCCTTTATATTATATACTTCTCCCTTTTGCCCAAGATTATGGATATGATTTATAACCGCAGTTTTAAGGCCACTAAAGCTGAAATCATATGGATTATCATCCATATATACTCTAGGAAAATGTACTGCCGTACTATCCCCTTCTTTAGCCAATCTATCTATTATGGGACCACCTGGATATTCTAATCCTAATGCTCTAGCCACTTTATCATATGCTTCTCCAGCAGCATCGTCCCTTGTTTCGCCTAATATCTTATACTTCCCATAATCCTTTACCATTATAAGATATGTGTGCCCTCCTGATACTACTAAACACAAAAATGGTGGTACAAGGTCCCTATTCTCTATATAATTTGCACTTATATGCCCATCTATATGATTAACTCCTATAAGAGGCACAGAAAGTCCATAAGCAAGTGCTTTGGCTGTAGATACTCCTACTAGAAGGGCGCCTACTAAACCTGGACCATGTGCAACTGCTACTGCATCCATATCTTCAAACCCCATATTTGCTTCCTTTAGGGCTTCATCTATCAATGGATTGATTACCTCCACATGCTTTCTAGATGCAATCTCAGGCACCACTCCACCATATACCTTATGTAGGGGAATTTGCGATGCAATCTTATTGCTAATTACACATCTACCATTTTGTACAATAGCTACCGATGTTTCATCACATGAAGTTTCCAAAGCCAGTATGGTAATTTTCTCTTTGCCTTTTATTTCTTTTATTTTTTCCTGCATCTTATGTAAATATTCCATTTTCCACTCGAACCCCTTCGATATTTATTGTTTTTTATCATCATTGTAACATTCCACCCTGCTATGAATACTTTAATATTGGAATATACTTTTACAAGGAGGTATATAAAATGACCAATATTTTAAACGATATATTCGGCCAATTTTGTGGCGGAGATACTAATATACTATTCTTTTTTCTACTACTTATAATACTATTTTGCTCTTGTGGATGTGGCAATGATGACAATATATTATTCTTTTTCCTATTACTCATAATCCTATTTAGCAGTAGTGGAGGATTTTGTGGTTTAGGCCAAAAAGAACACTAGTTTGACAAGACAGGACTGATATCTAGACAGTCCTGTACTTTTTCAAGAATAGAGTACAGGCTATTCCAATGGATACTTCTATTATTAAAAATCTCTTTAGAATTTTATATGTCAGATCAAAAAAGAACTCTTCAGGCACCATATTTACAAGGATATCGGTATCTGGATCCAATAGCCAAAGATCATTATCAAACAGCATATGGTGAAACTGGATCCAAAATGACATAAAATCTTCGCTTATAAATAAAAATAGCACCATCAATAAAATAATAACTATAATTAACCAAATAATATATCCCTTGGCCAAATATAAAAGAGTCTTCCCTTTAGTTGTTAGATATAATAGCAAAAGCATAATAAGCAACAATAAAAATGCTATGTACCTGGATGTATACCCTTTATTGAATAAAACTTTTACATCCTTCATATGTGCAATTTCTCTACTATTGAACACATATTGCTCTTTTCCATGAATAACAGCCTTAACTTGTAGGCTCGATGCATTATTATTTATATAGGAAAATAAATGCCTCGTTACTTTTACCAAATCCTGTAAAGGCATACCTGTATATTGCGGGATATTCAACCTTTCATACTCATATTTATAAAAATCTATATCAAAGGCCGTCACCTCGAGCACAATTGAAAATATGACAAACATAAAAAGTCCCATGGCAATTATACTTGTTAGCAAATATTTTATCTTAACATTCATTATTTATCCTGTACTTTTCCCCCTATGTTTCTATTCCACATTATGATAGCATCTTCATTATTATCTGCATAATAGGCTTTTCTTATACCACATTCTACAAATCCTAATTTTTTATAAAGATGCTGGGCTATGAAATTAGTCTTTCTCACTTCCAAAGTCATTTGAGTCATGCCCATTTTAGCTCCCGCATCCATCATAGTCCTTATTATTGCCTCTCCAGCTCCCATATTCCTATATGCTGGATGAACAGCTATATTGGTTATATGTCCTTCATCCAATATTAACCACATGCCACCATATCCCAATACCGTATCTAATCGTTTTGCTATAAAATATTTTGCACACATATTTTTTTCTATCTCCAAACGGAAAGCTTCTCTTGACCAAGGAATGGGAAAACATAATCTTTCAATCTCCCACACATCATCTACGTCATCTAAAACCATGGGACAAACTACAAAATCCTCCACCATATCTTATTCCTCCTGCGCAATTTTTTGCATACGCCTTTGTTCTGCTTGGGATTTCCTGAGATAGAAAGGCATCAGCTCTAAATAATTTTTTAGCTGTCCTTCCCTTGCCATTTCCATAGCTAGACGCGCAACTGTGGAAGGCCTTTGCATTGCGCAATGGGCGGGAGCAAATAATGCATTATCTCCCATTTCCTTTTCTATAATATGCCTATATGCAGCCACTCCGTCGCCATTAAAGATAAAAGGTCCTTCCAGCTTAGTCAATATATCTAGAAGCTGTACTACAGGTACTGCCATATAGTCCTCCATACGTACTAATTTATTTTTTTCCCATCTATATATGCAGGTATATACCTGCTCCCGCCTAGCATCCATAATAGGACATAAAATACCTTTACTATATGCCATATTGTAGGCTAGTCCATCTAATGTAGGCACACCTATAACTGGTCGGCCTATAGATTGGGCTAATGCCCTTATGGTAGATATGCCTATGCGCAAACCTGTAAATGAACCTGGTCCACTCGATACTGCAAAGGCATCTATATCATCTAGGGACATATCTACCCCATCAAGCATCTCATCTACTAATGGCATAAGTATCTGGGAATGGGTTTTTTTATGATTAAGCAAATATTCAGCTACCACCTTGTCATCATCTACTACGGCTGCTCCTGCTACCATAGAAGATGATTCAATCGCCAATATCTTCATGCTATCGCCCCCTTTAAATAATCATAGCCCTTTCCTACAGTTGAAATGATAATACGCCTTCCATTATCCGGTAGTTTTTCTATATTTATAGATATATACTCATCAGGGCGTAGATCTTCCATCCTCTCCGGCCATTCCACCACCGTTACCCCATCGCCGAAAAAATATTCCTCATACCCAATATCATAGAGCTCCTCCTCATTAAGGATCCTATATATGTCAAAATGATATAATGGTAATCGGCCATCATATTGATGTATTAGGGTAAAAGTAGGGCTGGTTACATTTTTGTCTATATCCAGCCCTCGAGCAATGCCCTTAGTGAATACCGTCTTGCCAGCACCTAAATCACCACTTAAAAGTATTATTGCTCCTTTTTTTAAAGCCTTTCCCAATCGCTCTCCTATCTCTATTGTTTCCTCTGCATTATTAGTAGTAATCTTAAACATCTTGCACCTCTATATAAATTAATAGTAGTTTAAAAACCCTATTAAAATATTATATCCATAAAACAGCTATATAACAAGATGTCTAGAGATTTTATCCATGTAAAATAGGGGATATCTTTTTATATATAATAAGGGTTATAATGGAGTTTATAAGTGCCTTTATAAAATTAAAAGGAATAACTGCATAGGTTATATAGGTCTTCATATCCCCTATGGAAGGATTAGCCTTGGCTGCCATGGCTATTATTGCATCTAGGGGAAGTATCTTTTGATACAATGGTATTATGATAAAATAGTTTGTAAATGAACCTACTACCACCATACATATTATCCCTATAACCATCCCAATAATCGCATTTTTCCTATTTTTATTTCTTATATATATGATACTTGCAGGAAGTACAAAGCTAATCCCCACTAAAAAATTGGATAGATTGCCTACCCCTCCTGTGCCATCATTTTTTAGTATGAAATTAAGCACATTTTTTAATAACTCTATCCATACTCCCGCCATAGGGCCTAATGAAAATCCACCAATCAAGGCAGGCAGATCACCAAATCCCATTTTAAGGAATGATGGAAAAAATGGTATAGGAAACTCAAATATGGTAAGCACAAAAGCTATTACCGATAAAAGAGCCACCTTAACTATATAATTAGTTTTATTCATTTTTATCTTCCTCTCCAAATTTTTTTAAAATAAAAAATGCTTCCAAAGTTATCTTCGGAAGCACTTAACTGTCATTATAGATCACAATAACCACCCTCTTTCATCCAGACTATACTGTCGGCTCCGGAATTTCACCAGATCAGTCCCTTTTAGGGAGTCGCGGGCTATACCGCCGGTCGGGAATTTCACCCCGCCCCGAAGATGTAATCATATATTCAATTTTTCATAACGCCTTTTATTGACGTTTGAAAACAAGATTACCGTCTATAAATACATATTCTGTTTTCGATCTTATATCAAGTGGATTACCAGTAAATATTGCAATATCAGCATCCTTGCCCACCTCTAGGCTGCCTACCCTATCGGATATCCCCGTTATCTCGGCAGCATTTATGGTAATGGATTTTAACGCCTCCATCTCATCCATGCCTTCCCTTACTGCAATAGATGCACATACGGGTAAGTACTGCACTGGAATAACAGGATGATCTGTCATCATAGCTACCTTAACCCCTGCCTTTGATAGAATGGCAGGCGCCTTAAAGCTAAGGTTTTTAAGCTCTATCTTTTCCCTGCTGCTAAGGAGAGGCCCTACTATTACCTTTGCATTCTCCTCAAGGAGATAATCAGCTATTAGATGACCTTCCGTACAATGGTCAAGGGTAATATTCACATCAAATTCCTTGGCTATACGAAGGGCAGTTAGTATATCATCTGCTCTATGGGCATGGGCCTTCAACGGAAGCTCTTTATTTAATACCTTTACTAAAATCTCCATTTCAAGATCCCGTTCAGGCATCTTATCTGGATCTTTTTTACCCTTTTCAAGCTTTGCCTTATATTCCTGAGCCTTTATGAGGGCCTGCCTCAAGATAGCTGCAGTAGCCATTCGAGTACTAGGTGCCTTATTTTGCCCACTATATACCCGCTTTGGATTTTCCCCAAATGCTACTTTTACAGCCAATGGCTCCTTTAATATCATTTCTTCTATTCTACGGCCATATGTCTTTAAAGCTGCAAATTGTCCACCTATGACATTTGCACTCCCCGGTCCTGTCACTACAGTGGTAACACCATGTTCCCTAGCTTCCCTGAAACTGTTATCATCGGGATTTACTGCATCTATTGCCCTAAGTTCAGGTGTCACAGGATCTGTAGCTTCATTGCCATCAGAACCTTCAAAACTCATACCATCCTCAAACATACCTATATGACAATGTGGATCCACTATCCCCGGGATTATCCACATACCTTCTGCATCTATTACTTTTGCATCTTCAGGTGCAGTAATATCCTCACCTATTTTCTTTATAATCTTGCCATCTATTAATATATCGCCTTTTTCATATGTTTTATCGGCCATCGTAAGTATTTTACCATTCTTTATAATTATCATTAAAAAGACCCCCTTTACACCATATCAATTATATCATAATTTCATAGTAAGTGAAATTCTTTTTCGATCCACATCTACATCCAATATCTTTACCTTTACAATATCCCCTACGCCTACCACATCCATAGGATGCTTTACGTATCTATCCGATAGCTCTGATATATGCACCAATCCATCCTGATGAACGCCTATATCTACAAAAGCACCAAAATCCACCACATTTCTTACTGTACCATCAAGTAACATTCCAGGCTTTAAGTCCTCTATGCTCATTATGTCTGACCTTAACATGGGAGGCGGGAGCTCTTCCCTAGGATCCCTACCCGGCTTTTGTAACTCCGATATGATATCTTTAAGGGTAGGTATACCAATATCCAATCGTTTTGATAATTCTTTCATATCCAAATCCCTCAATTTTTGTCCTGGATCTTTAAGGTTGCCATTCTTCACATCTTCTAGTGTATGGTCCAGTACGTCTAGGAGTTTTCTTGCTACGTCATAGGATTCAGGATGGACTGCCGTATTATCCAGTATATTATCTCCATCAGGTATGCGTAAAAATCCCGCACATTGTTCAAATGTCTTAGGTCCTAGCTTCTTTACCTTAAGAAGCTCCCGCCTATTTGAAAAAGAGCCCTTATCCTGCCTGTATTCAACTATATTTATAGCAACTGTCCGTGTTATACCCGATACATATTGCAAAAGGGATGGTGAGGCAGTATTTAGATCCACCCCAACGCTGTTTACGCAATCTTCTACTACCCCTTTTAATGCATCTGCCAATCTGGTCTGATTGACATCATGCTGATACTGTCCTACTCCAATAGCCTTAGGATCTATCTTGACAAGCTCTGCTAAAGGATCCTGAAGACGCCTAGCTATAGATACTGCACTTCTAAGTGCAACATCATATTCTGGGAATTCCTCACTGGCTAATTTTGATGCAGAATATACCGATGCACCTGCCTCACTTACAACCATATACAGCACTTCTTTTTCTATCTCTTTTATAATTTCAGCTATTACTATCTCGGTTTCCCTTGATGCAGTACCATTGCCAATGGCTATAATGTCCACATCATGCTTTTCCATGAGTTCTTTAATAAGAGTTTTACCTTTCTCCACATTATGATTAGGAAGTGTTATATATACTATCCCCGTATCCAAAACTCTGCCGGTAGCATCTACTACTGCTACTTTATTCCCCGTCCTATATCCAGGATCAACCCCCATTACTACCTTACCCCTTACAGGGGGCTGCAGTAGGAGATTTCTAAGATTTTCGCCAAATACCTGTATGGCTTGTTCTTCTGCCCCTTCAGTAAGAGAGTTTCGAATTTCCCGCTCGATGGCGGGAGATATAAGTCTCTTATATGCATCTTCCACCGCTCGTTTAATATATATAGCTGCAACACTATCATTATTTATAATTACTTTGAAATTTAGCATATCTATTATTTTTTGTTGATCTACGTCTATTTTTACAGACAAAAAACCTTCCCGTTCACCACGATTTATGGCTAATACCCTATGGGGTACTATCTTTGATACAGCTTCTCTATATTCATAATACATTTCATATACAGATTTTTCATCCTTAGATGCATTTGAAGTAATAATACCATTATCAAATGTAAATTTACGTATCATCTTTCTAAAGTCTGCATTATCTGATACTACTTCGGCAATTATATCCATAGCTCCCTGTAATGCATCTTCTGTCGTATTTACATCCTTTTCAGGATTTATATACGATAACGCAATGTCTTCAATATTGTTATCTATAATATCCTGATTCAGTATGATATCTGATAATGGTTTCAAACCTTTTTCCCTGGCGATTGTAGCTCTTGTCCTTCGCTTTGGTTTGTATGGCCTATATATATCCTCCAGTTCAGTCATGGTATTAGCTTCTTTTATATCTTCGACAATCTCATCCGTAAGTTTGCCCTGCTCATCTATCAATCTTATAATTTCTTCTCGCCTAGATTCAAGATTTCTAAGATATGTAAGACGATCAAAAAGATCTCTTAATACTGTGTCATCAAGTCCCCCAGTAACCTCTTTTCTATATCTCGCAATAAAAGGAATTGTATTACCTGCATCAATAAGCCCTATGGTGCTATCAACCTGATGCAAACTTATGCCAAGCTCTTTTGATAACATCCTGTTAATCTGATCCATATATATTTCCCCCTGTAAACTTTTTCGTATTTTATATACTAACATAAAAAGGGCACAAATGTCCATTTACAAAAAACACTCCAAAAAACAGTAAGAGTCATATAATATAGCCTTGCTACATCATATAACTCTTATTATTACAGCATCCTGCGTACATCCTTTATCACATTACTGTCAACTATTTGATAACTATCTTCGGATGGTATGGATTTACCATAAAAATGTATATCTGGTCTATTTGCAGTAGATGTATCCTTTTTTAACATTAAAGGCCCCATATGTATCTGATTACAACCAGTATACTTACAAATATCCATTGCATTGTTTTGTCTTATGCCACCACCTGGCAATATTTCAATATGCCCTTCTCCATGTGCAACCAGCTCTTTTAAAAGAGCTGCTCCCTCCAAGGCATTTGTCTTTTGGCCACTAGTCAATACCCTCTTAAATCCCAAATCTATTAGTGTATCCAGTGCTTCAATAGGATTAGGCGTTACATCAAAAGCCCTATGGAATACCACTTCTGCATTTCCCGTGTGCTTCAATAAACGCTTACAAGCGTTTTGATTTACCGTGCCATCTTGATTAAGGACGCCAAATGCAACTCCATCGGCACCATACTCCAGAGCTAACTGTATATCCTTTTCCATTGCCAAAATGTCATATTCAGAATAGCAAAATCCCCCTGGTCTAGGCCTTATCATGACCATCACCGGTATATTAATAGCTTTTTTCGTTTCTATTAATGCACCTATAGATGGGGTAAGTCCTCCCAGAAATAGTGCGCTATTAAGCTCAATCCTGTCAGCGCCGCCCTTTTTAGCCTCTACAGCATCCTCTAACCCTCCACAACAAATCTCTATCAATATATCATTTTTCATTTCAATATCATACCAATACTGTTATTTATTTTCCCATGCATCGGCGTCATATTTTATAAAATCTATCAATTCATCAACCTGGGTAAAAGCTAATCCGATAACAGTATCAGCAGCACCATAATATATGGCAATCCGCCCTGTATCGGCATCGCTTAAGGCCGCACATGGGAATACTACATTAGGCACGTCACCTGCACATTCATATATTGTCTGTGGAGAGATAATATATGATTTTGTTCTTTTTATTACCTTCCATGGTTTATCAAGATCCAATAGGGCTGCTCCCGCACTATATACATATCCATTACAAGAAGTCAAAACTCCATGATAAATAAGCAGCCATCCCTCTGTAGTTTCAATAGGAACAGGACCTGCACCTATCTTTGTGCTCTGCCATCCTGCAGTTGGAGACATAACATGACGATGCTTACCCCAATATGTCATATCTGGACTTTCACTATAATATATATCACCAAATGCAGTATGCCCTGTATCACTAGGTCTGCTTAGCATAGCATAATTTCCATTTATCTTCCGCGGGAACATAACTCCATTACGATTAAAGGGTAAAAAGGCATTCTCTAATTGATAGAATTTTTCAAAATCATATGTATATGAAACACCAATAGTAGGTCCGTGATACCAATTGCACCATGTAACATAATATCTATCTTCTATCCAGCACACTCGTGGATCGTATCCATATACAAACCTTTTAATCTCTGGCTCATCACAAATAAATTTTATTGGTTCTGGATTTATATTCCAGTTAATGCCGTCTTTACTTCTTCCACTATGGATTCTCATCTCACGTCTTTTATCATCGCATCTGAATACTCCAGCAAATTCCCCGTTAAATGGCACAACGGCACTATTGAATATGCTGTTTGACATAGGCAATAAATCCCTTGGAATAATAGGATTTGCTTTTGAACGCCACACTATATCCTTACAATCCTTTGGTTTATCTTCCCAAGGAATGTTAGGTAATGATTGACCTATTATAGTCTTTTTGCTCATTATATTACTCCTTTCTTTGAATTATATATTATTTATTTTTATTGTCAGATTTTAAACAATCCTTGCAAATACCATAGACTTCAAAATTATGTTCTACAGGCACAAAACCATCCTGATCCGGCATTTGGGCAAAAGGACAAAAATCTGTGCACTGCACCTTCCCACATTTTTGACAAATTAGATGATGATGGTGTCCTTTGTTTTTTAGCTCATATCGAGCCGCCTGACCACCAATATTAACCTTTGTCACTATATTCTCCTGTACCATCATCTCTAAATTCCGATACACTGTAGAAAAATTTGTACTAGGTATTAACCTTAATACTTGATCAAATAACTCCTGTGCAGTCAACAATGGGTTATTTCCTTGCTTGAAAGCATTCAAAATAGCCTCCCTCTGTTTTGTCCATTTATACCCTTTCTTTTTTAATTGATCCTTAAAGCTCTCGCTTTTAGTATTCATTTTTAAATCTCCTTTTGTATAAAAACTGCACGCTATTATATTAACTTAAACTTAAAGATATTACAATGCTTTTGTCAATCTATAACTTTAATACTAAATGATTACTTTCTATTATATAATGCAATAACCCTTCTTTTTATAAATTTTTTAATAAAAAATTAAAACCTCATAGATGCTGAACTATCTAGAAGATTTGCTATGTATAATAACTTAAATTTTATCACTGTTAGTTTATGGTATCTAATTCACCCACTGTTTTTTGACTAAACAGGATTGTTATTGCATAGATGTGTTCGTAACCATGCTTTTCGTACTCATCGGGAGAAAAGAAGTATTCAATATTATATCAACTAACCGAATTTTTAGTAGTTAAAATTTGTACAACTAAGGGAATTTCTTGTTCATAAGTAATTTCGTTTAGGTCATTTAAGATAGATGTTACATTAGCCATTCCTGTATAATCTTCTGTAGACTCAGTAGAATATTGCGTTGAGCCACTGTCATGCTCACTTTGTAATGCTACCCTTAATCCTTCAGCAAGATTTTTAAAATCAAGTGCAAGCCTACCCTTATTATCAGAAAAAGCTTGCCCTCCTCCCCCTGAGATCAGCTCCCATGCTCCATCAATTAATTCATATGTATTCACTTGAAGACTTTTGACATTATCATCTGACTCGAAATCATAAATAAGTTGTTCGCTATTGGCTCCAAGCAACTTCGCAATATTTTCTTCTTGCTCTGATAGTTGTGCTTTTTCTATATACATAACTGGCTTTTTAGTTGTATTGCCGCATGCTACAAAAGATAATGTCATAACAACATCAATAATGATAATTATAATTCTTTTCACATTTCATACATCCTTCTTCTATAATCTTTAATTGCCTCTCATTCTTAGAATCTTAATTTGTTTAAAAGAAACACCAGGGATATACTTTGTAATACTTCAATAATACGTGGTCAATGATGTAACCTAAAACTGACTAAACCTAGTTTCTTTTATCAAGGTTCTAATAATAATGAGATCTTTAGGCTGTTATCATCCAAATACTATCCCCTTCTAAAGCACATAAAATATGAATACTTTTATTGTCATCTGTGCTACCTAATACAAGACAGCTGGGATAGGAATAATCATCTTCATAATATTCTATAATTTCTCCATTTAAAAGACAATTTATATACCTTTAATTTTTATTCCTCGCTGTTTCATTCTAGTTAATATATGTCCATCCACTGCATATCATCCTTTTCTAAGACCTCTTTAATATCATCCATGTCAAAAGCCATATTTACCCCTATGAATCTATTTTCCCATTACTAACTGCTCATGTTAAATATAATATAAATTATATTCACTATTTAAATTATTTTTAGTTTAGATTTTCTATTTAACATTACTGTATACCTTCAAATTTAATACTTCTACTTTCCAACCTTTTAAAAACTCATTTACAGCTTCTGAATCGTTATTAAGCCTATGCACTTTTGTAACTGAATATAAGAGTGCCTGGAATCTAATACTACCTCCATCCTTCAATCGCATAGGAATTGGAAACAATAAAATAAATAATAATAAAATTATGATTATATTTCTGAATTTCGATTTATTTTCCATAATTACCACCTTAGATTTTATAATTTTGATTTGTCTGAATCTACCACTATGTCATACAATAAGAAAATACAAGAGATAACTCTATACTTAATTTTACTAGTTATATGCTCAACTATTTTTATTTTCAGATTTTGCTTGGTTAAAGATTAATGAAGAAATAATACTTATTATACAGAAAGTAAAAAATATTATTGTAAAAACATCATCTAAAAACATAGAAATTATACCTAATATAAAGCAGAAAATGCCACCTATAAACTCAATCATGCCAACTCTTTTAGCAAAGCAATCATCTAATTTACCGTTTTTTTGTCATTCTTAAAATTATTAATTAAATTATAGTTGCTGTTAAACCAAATTGCATATCCAAACCCAATAAATAACAAACCAATTAGAATTAGAATTATTCTCAAAACAAACACGTAGTTCCACCTCATAAAATAAATTTACTTATTACACATTTTACTATTGATATGCATGGTTCGTTGTATAATTAAATGCAACACCAAAAAAATATAGAACCATAGCGAGAAAATCATGTATAATATTTTTAACCAAAAAAAAATAATACAGTGAGGTGCTCGCTATGGCTAATTCTAATTGTAA
>NZ_RXHQ01000041.1 GCF_004138105.1 Xylanivirga thermophila
GTTAGAAGTGAGGGATATCGGCGATATCCCTTTATTAAAGTTACTCTTTTTTAATAATATGAAGGTCAATGATCATGGTTACATATTAGCACAGGGCGACTTCAATGGGAATGCCTGAGTAGTAACGACAGGTTATAAAATAATCTTTTTTCTCAATACGTGGACCTTGTGCATCATCAATAGCCCAGCTATTCTCCCAATCATATATAACAGCCACCTCAGAATCAACACTTGTACCCATAACAGGATCCAATTTATCCAGTATCTCACCTAGCTCAGCTACCTCTTTAAATACCCTAGTGTTTTCATGACCACAATGATCTACTACAGCCCCATGGAATTTTTCAGAAGAACCTCTGCTCTTTCGCCATTGAAAATATTGTATTGTATCAGAACCATGGGCAATCGCTTGAATGGAGGATAGGACGTGCATACCCGGTCTCTTAAGTTTCCCAACCGGTTGCCAGTTAGTAGCACTGGGACTACTTTCCATCATCATAAACGGCCTGCCACCTTTAAGTGAACGATTGATATCATGTATAAAACCTATACGGCTTCCCTCTATCCAGTTTTCACGTTCTCCATGCCAATAGGGGTAATTATCCCAAGATATCACGTCTACATAAGGTGCAAACTCCCAATAGTTTACGCCCTTATTGTATATGGATATATAGTCATCAAAGTTGGTAGTTATAGGGATATCAGGAGTATATTTTCTGAGAGGGATGATCTCATTTTTATAAAAATCTATGGTTTGATGACTTGCAAACCTTCTCCAATCAAGATTGAGACCATGTACCAACGATTCGCCGTGTGGGGCAGGGGACTCAATTTGGGACCAATCAGTATATGTATGGCTCCAAAAACTTGTCCACCATGCCCTATTTAATGTATCTAAATCACCATGATATTTTTCTTTAAGAAATTCCCTGAATGCCTCTTGGCATAGCTCACAATGGCATGCTCCACCATATTCATTAGACACATGCCAAAGTAACAAAGCAGGGTGATCCTTGTAACGCTTTGCCAAGAGAGTATTTATATTTCTCACCTTTTCCCTATAGATGGGAGATGTAAAACAATGATTATGACGACGACCGTGTAGATTTCGAACTCTGTTGTCTCTAACTCTGAGTACCTCTGGATATTTCTGTGATAGCCAAGCTGGCCTTGCACCACTTGGTGTAGCCAAAATAACATATATACCGTTTTCATATAACTTGTCCATTATTGCATCTAGCCACCCAAAATCATATACCCCCTCTTCAGGCTCCAGGGCTGCCCATGAAAACATTCCCATTGCCACAACATTACAATGGGCTAGTTTCATCAATCTTATATCTTCGTCCCATATGCGGGGGTTATCTCTCCACTGCTCTGGATTATAATCTGCCCCGTGAAGGATCTTTGGACATTTAGAATTAATAGGACCATAAATTTTCTTCACTATTAAACACACCTCTTTCTCATCTACAATATTCATCTGCTAAAATTAAAAACACGCTAGCTCCCCAAGTATGTGCCCTATCACATAGCCCCTCGCCTGTCAATGCATCATAGTTTTCCGACATACCGCTTCTTTGTGCCATTTCGCAATATCTATTAGCCATCTTATTTGCAAATTCCCTTTCTCCCAATTCATATAGAGAGTCAATCAAAATTAGTGAAGTAGGTGGCCATATAGGTCCCCTCCAATATCCATTAGATGTATAATAGGGACTCTCTATACTCTCTGTTGCAAAACCATGGGAAGTCAAAAATCTTCCCTCTTCCTTTAACCCCTTCACTAGGGTAGTTATAATCTCATTTGGAAGGCGACTCCCCAGTACAATGGGAATATATAGTTGGAGACTTTGAGTATCAATGCATTTGTGACTACCGGATATCCGTGCAACAAACCTATCTCCATTCCAAAAATGATCCAGCATATTTTGGAGCGTTTTTTTGGATTTATCATTCCAATAAACTGCCTCATCCATCTTTCCCAGTTTCTTTGCCATATCGGCAAGTACCTCCATCTGTAATATGAGAAATGCACTGAGATCAGGGCTCTCAACTGGTGCACCTTTACTAAATACAGTACTATTATCCCAACCCGAATCATTTCCATGGTTATAATGGGGTATGCCGTCATTGTCGGCATCACTATATTTAAACCACCATTTTGTCCATTTAACTATACCAGGATATATAGCCTCAATATATCTTTTATCGGTAAAATATCCTCTCTTTGCAAACCAATTAAAAACCCAACCTTGTATTGGTGGCTTACAAAAGCTCCACAAAATACTTGCATCGTTTATAAGGTCAGGATACATGCCGGTATCATCTTGATGATCGTCAAATATCATGAGTTGATCCCACGCAAGATCAGGACGTCCTTTAGCCAATGCCATTGCATTAAAGCAATTATCCCAGCTCCAAATGCTGGCCATCCAGTTCTTAGACATGTATACTGCAGGTCTCTTAATATGTCCTGATGGCTCTACAACACAAGACCAATTGATATATCCTGCCAGCTCACCACTTTGTAAGTATTTTTCTTTTACAGTAACCGTATTCTCTATCCAGTTTCTATATTCGTACTCTACCTTTTGCCTGTATTCATCAAAAGTCTTAATGTAATCCCTCTTTTTATATGAAACTAAAAATTCATCTATTAAAAATTCTAACCCATCACTTTTATTAGATGGAATGAAATCTACTATTATATGTTCAGATGCATCGACTTTCCACGGTGCATCAACTTCAAGACTACCAACAAGGGGTATAAGCATGAGCTTTATACCCTGAGATACACAGTTGACCATCCAATTTCTATCATCATAGAGAATTGCATTATCATAGTTACCAGGTTGCATAGAAAGACGTACCCCAACCCCTTGACCCCGCACATATATTAAATTAGTCTCTGCAATACAAATTTCCACAAAGCCATTTGTAGATTTGAGTTTGAGAATTGTTGGGGTGCACTCTACTTCATAAGGTATTACGTCCCCATCATAAGTAAGTTCTATATGAAATATATTACTTGTACTTGCACTTCCTCTAACAGTTCGTATATAGAGATCTTCTCCATACCTGGGATAGCCTATAGAGAAATATGAACCATAACGTGAAAAAGGTACATGCTTTAAGTTTAGTTTCATAGTCTAATTCTCCTTTAGTGCCTATTCGGCCACTAAAGCTTCACTGCTGGCGGCCGAATAGGCATTATAAATTAAGTTTTTACTTATTTATAACGATCCTTTACTTCATCGTATTTATTTGTCATCCAATCCTCTAACTTGGAAAGACCCATGGCTTCAAGCTTTTTTACAAGATCATTATATGCTGCTGTAAATTTTTCTTCTGTCTCTGCACTTATCAATTTAACTGTTTGGGTCTTTTCAAAATCTACAATCTTGGAATATATAGTGGTCTCATCAATATCTTCCTTAGGTACTACAAAGTTATATACAGGCTTAAACTCTTTGACACTCTCTTTAACCGTCCTAAGCCAATCAGATGTCTCATCACCTGTATAGTTCCATATGCCTTCAGTCTTTTCAGATACACCAAATGCCCATGCCATATTCCCTACAGTCCTCACCATATTGTCATAATCTTGATATAGTTCTTTCATTTCAGATGTCATCTCAGGATATCCTTCAGGTGTTAGAGTATAATGTTCACCTTCTATACCCCAACAGGATAGCTTCTGCCCTTCATCGCTTCTTAAAAATTGTACAAATTTAATTGCCCTATCTGGTTGCTTACAATTCTTTGTAATATATACACCTGCCCAACCTATATTGTCATTTACAGTTCCTCCTTCTTCGTTTAGCATCTTATTCACTATAGCCATCTTATAGGGAAGACCTGCCTCTTTAAATACTCTGTTCGCCTTACCAGACTCATCTACAGCACGTGCTGCAGCAAATACATTGCCACTTGTAATAGCCTGTTGGTAGTCCTCATATTTATAGATTAGAGATTCAGGTTTTATACATCCTTTACGATATAAACGATTTAAATATTTATATGTCTCAATATACTTAGGATCCCTCACCATATATTTTATCTTGCCATCTTCTTCATATACTCCATTACTACCTGATTGCAGGCCAAACGCCATCTTAAAATATGATTCGCCGTATCCATCAGGTCCAAGTGCCAAAGCATTCATATCAGGATGCTTTTCAGTTACCTTTACAAGCACTTCTTCAAGATCATCTAGTGTATTTAATTCAGGGTTCCCTAGCTCCTCCATTATATCTTTCCGAATATGAAGGGTACTTGCTCCAGGAGTTGCGACAAAACGCGGATTCTCTTCAGCATACTCCTCAGGAGTAGAATAGTTGTTCTTTATACAATAGAAGTTACCATCTGGCATTGTATTATTTGCAACTATTATGGGATCTACTTCAAAATCTGGAGCATATTTTTCTATCAGCTCATTATAGGAATAACAGTTTTTTACTAGCTCAGGTTCTAATTTTTTAGTACCATTGTATACCATATCAGGTAGATCTCCAGAGCCAATCAATACAGCTAGTTGCTGTTGTTGGTCCGCTGCTTTTGTCACATCTAAGGTCACACCAGTCTTCTTTGTGATCTCATCATCCACAGGCCGTCCACCAAATGAATCAACCCAATACCAATCCATGTTGATAAATATAGATAATTTAACTGGTTTTGTATCATCGCCATTTTCACTACCCTTATTTTGTGAATTGGTGTCAGACCCTTGATTGGCAGTCTGCGAATTTTGGTCTTTACCGCATGATGTAAAAATCATAGAAAATACAAGTGCAAGCGACAAAACAACTAGTAGCATCCTTTTTTTCATATATATTCCTCCTTATTTGTAAGTTTTCGTCAAAATGACGAAGGTATAATATATCCTGTCAACTATATAATAGTTGAATCCAGGTATATTGCATATTATTCTTTAACAGACCCTAGCATAATTCCCTTTACAAAATATTTTTGAAGGAAAGGATAAGTCACGAGTATGGGGACTGTAGATATAATAATTACAGCAGCTTGCAAAGACTTGGTGGTGATATTAGTAGCACTTCTGAAATTCTGTTGCATATCCCCGACATTTGCTGCTTGACTCCTATTGATTATCTCCATCATCAAATATGACATGGTCCTAAGCTTTGAGTCTGAAACATAGTAGGCAGAGTCCATCCAAGCATTCCAATGCCCAACTGCAGCAAACAGTGTAGCCGTAGCCAATACCGGTTTTGAAATGGGTAGAATTATCTTTAAGAAAATCTGTAGATCATTTGCCCCATCAATATGGGCCGATTCACTCAATGAAGGAGATATCTCATTAAAAAATGAGATCATTATCAAGACCATAAACTGACTTAAAAGGGAAGGTATTATATATACCCATACTGTATTTAATAGTCCAAGGGACCGCAATAATACATAGTATGGTATTAGACCTCCAGAAAAGTACATTGAAAATATCAGTATACGATAATAGCCATTTCTAAATAAGAGTTTTTTATAAGAAAGTCCATAAGCTACCATACTTGTAAAAAATACAGATAATGCAGTTCCTACAACAGTTCTAAATACTGAAATTCCAAATGCATTCACCCATTTATCGTCAGATATTATCTTCCTATAGTTATCTAACGTAAATGCCCTAGGCCAAAAGTATATACCTCCTCTGGCTGCATCTAGACCCGAGTTAAACGATATTACCAATATATAATAGAATGGATATATGGTAATAAAGGCTATTAAAATCAGTAAAACATAATTTACTACATCAAAAACAATGTCTTTCTTTTGTCTTTTCACCATTCAAAATGCTCCTTTCTCGGTGTTTCTACAATATCAATAAATTCCTGTTCCAGATATCTTCTTAACTATGCCATTACTGCCAAATATCATTGTCACCGAAACAATTGACTGTAGCAGACCTACTGCTGCTGCATAGGAATATCTAAGTTGAACAAGTCCGGCCTTCAGCACATGGGTCTGTAGAATCTCTGAAGCACTCCTATTTAAGTTATTACCTAGCAATAAAGATTGTTCAAAGTTTGAACCCGACATTCCACCACCTAAAAGGTTACCAAGTGACAATATTAACACCACATTTATAGTGCTTTTTATACCTGGAAGAGTAATATAACGTATTTTTTGTAACCTAGATGCTCCATCTATATCTGCTGCTTCAAATATGCTTTGGTCAATTCCAACTATAGCAGCTATAAATATGATTGACCACCAGCCAAATTCTTTCCAAGCATCAGATATAATTGCCAATGTCCAAAATTTTTTAGGATCGGTTAGAAAGGGAATTGGGCTATCAATGAGGTTAAATGCCTTAAATAGACTATTTATCACACCATCACCAGACAAAAATGCAAACATTATACCATATACTACAACCCATGATATAAAGTGAGGTAGATAGCTAGCCGTCTGTATAAATTTCTTGAACTTTACATTTCTAACTTCATTGATCATTATTGCAAACAGTATAGGTATGGGAAATGTAAATATAATTTTGAGTACACTGATGACAAAGGTATTTCTGATTATCATTCCGCTCTCGATCTCTGTAAAAAACTCAACAAAATGCTTTAACCCAGCCCATGGACTCGTGAAAAAGCCTAGAATTCCTTCTGAAATTCTATAATCTTTGAAGGCAATTATTATTCCTATCATCGGTATGTAGCTAAATATAAGAAGAAACAACATACCAATCAATACAAAACTTTGAAGATAGGCCTGCTTTTTGAAATCCATCCACATTGGTTTTGGGTTTAAATTACTATCTCCTTTGCTATTCATTCTCCACTGTCCTTTCTTCATAAAATAAAAGTAGCTTTGAAACTTAAAAAGAATATATTACAAATGCAATTTATATAGTTAGTCTGTGTTTCAACTTCATTATAAGAAAAAAAAGATGGATTTTTAACTGATAAATTATATATCTATAGTGTAAAAATTATGGATTTTTGATGATAAAATTAAATTCGGTAGTAACATTTGCTTATAATCCAAAAAGGGCTATACAGTCTGAAACACTGTATAACCCTTTTTGGATTTTGTTATGTCCTTAACTCAGCATATCGCCTTATATCTGCACCATTTACAATATTCGACATTTGTTGACTTTTCAAACTTCATTATATCACAAGATCTATGAATTTGAGCATACATTTTCCATATATCCCTTAAAATCGCTCCCGCCTTTTCCCTGTCATACGCCATATCAACAGGGCTTCCTATATCTAAAAGATACAACTTAAGATATATGTCGTCCACTTTTTTACCATCCAACCTGAATAAATCCTCTATTGCACGGCCATAAACCATGAGCTGGGGCATATATGTATTTTTAATCCTCTTAATATCTTCATCACCGTTTACCACATTGGTCTTATAGTCAGTTATTACGGCAACCAGCCTCCCCCCTTCACCCCGGTACACATCCAACCGATCTATTACCCCGTTTATCACCAAATACCCATCATCAAAGGGGGCATAGGCAAAGGGCATCTCCCGCCTTCTTATAACTGGTCTACCTAAAACATTGTTACCATTCTCTATCTCCCTATAATTGTCCACATACCTCTGTATTTCAGAAGATAAGCCTGCTATATCGGTATATCCCATATCCTTTAATACCTGATCCACACTACAGGACAATTCCAATACCTTGTGGACTATACTACCCCTTTTACTAGGCTCTATTGAAGGCGATGTGTTACATTCCGATGTACTAGATATTTCATCTTCGCAGGATGGCAAAAAGTCCTGTATATTAAGCCCTAGTATCTTTTCCAAATAAAATCTTCTAGGACACTCCTTAAACTCCATATATCTGGATATACTGGTATAATCCATGGGTATTGACGAATAGATGTACCCTATCCTGCCTTCCATATCAGAAAGATCCTTTATCTCAAACGTAGTATCAACTGTTTTACTCTCCTTGACGGTAGGCAGTAAATTATAGTCTATTTTCTCCACCCACTTCTCTCCATCCCCTTTTTGCAGTGCAAAACTTAGCATGGCAGAAAAGGATTTAAGCTTTTTTATCCTGTCTAAATCATCATCAATGTTGATACAATCATCATCCATGCTTCCCGTCAACACCACATAGCTCTTTGCCCTAGTCATTGCCACATACAATATCCTTATAGACTCGTCTATCTCCTTTATATTCTGCTTTAGGCAATAAGTATCATATCGCTTCTTTGTATTCTCATCATCTGAACGAAATACCAGTTCGTTGCCGTCAAAGGCTATATACTCCTGCCCCCTCATCCTACTGGACACCCTTAATAAATCCCTATCAATACCAGGAATTATTACACCTTCAAACTCCAATCCCTTGGACTGATGTATGGTCATAAGCTTTACCGCCTGGCTGTCCTCCGTATGAAGTGCACCTTCTTCTTCGCCCCCGCTTTCAGATAGTACCTTTATATATTCCACAAACTCCCTCTGATCAAACAGCCATTTTTGATCAAAGGTATAGGCCCTATCCAGGAGCTTTTCCATATTCCTTATCTTTTGAAGGCCATCACTGTGGCAAATTAGCGTTTCCACTACATTGCACCTATTCATTATGTATAGGAGTATATCAACAACATTAAGCTCCTTTGCCCTTTTACCTAGATCCTCCATAACCATAAAGGCCTTTTTAAGGCGAACCCTGTTAGGGTTATTTTTCATATTATCTATGGTAAGGCTTAAAGCGTCCCAGAAACTCAAATCATCATGTGCCACTTTATTCTGTGCTATATTTACCAATACATCATCAGGGATATTAAAAAAACTACCTTTTAAAACCGACAGTAGTGTAGGGATATTTGCATCGTCCATATATCCCCTATCTATTACTAGCTCATAGATATTTAATACCTCCCTGACCTCCTGCCTATCATATAGTCCGCTCCCGCCTATTATGCAATAGGGTATGCCATATTGTGAAAGTTTTTGCTCTATCTCATCATACTGCCACCTACTCCTTACAAGTATGGCAATATCCTTTAGATCAAATCCTGCCTCAAGCAGCATATTTACCGATCCTGCCACTGCTTCGCCTGAGGGGTTTTCATACTCCACCTTATCTAAAGTCTCTTTAAAATCCCACAGCATTTTCTTAAACAGTTTCCTATCCTCTACCCCTTTTGATGCAGACTTTATTGCACCTAGCTTTTTTTGTGCCAGTGTCTTAGGCCTTTTCTCAGGATTTAAAACCAGCTTTATCCTTTTCTCAGTTGCATCATCATTAGATAATCTATTTGATTTGGTTTTCATTGGGATATAGCCATTTATAAGGGGTGCAAAGAGTGCATTTATGCCATAGATTACCTCATCTTTGCTCCTAAAGCATGTATCAAGTGATAGTTTGGCGCCCTCTCCCATGTCATCTGCTACCTCATTAAATATCCTATAATCCGTCCCCCTAAAGCCATATATTGACTGTTTAAAATCTCCTACTACAAACAACCGTCCAGGATAAATAGTACCATCATCATCTTTAACCAGGGCATATATTATATCCTTTTGAATATGATTGATATCTTGAAATTCATCCACCAATAGATATCTATATCGTGCCCTATACCTGATCCTTATCTCTTCCTGCTGTAAAAGTTCAAGGCACATACGCTGAAGATCGTTATAATCTAGTACGTCATTTTTTAGCTTGTAGGAGGTATATGTATCATCTAGAGCCTTTACCACCTCCAATATAAAGAAATGTAGTATATTATCCTTTGACCGTTTATATAAAGCCTCTATAGTTTCTTTCCCTTGTTCACCTAGCTTCTCCCTTATATCCATAATATCCTGTCTAAAATAATTGGATGAGACATACCCCTGCTTAAGCCTTTCATCCATGTATATAATAGCCTCTTTAAACCGATCTTGCACTATAAACTCATTCATTATCCCTTCCCAAATCGTATCCAAAACAAGCTGCTCCTGGACAGGATCTATTATGTCAAAATCCCAGTCTATCCCAAGTATTGGAGCGTTTTCCCGTACTATAGAGGCACAGAAGCTATGTATGGTACATATATTTGCACTGCTCAACCTATCCATATGCTCCTGCCATGTATAAAAGCTAGATTCGTCCACCTTCATATCACCTATGAATTTCCTTATACGTTCCTTCATCTCTAGGGCGGCCTTTTCGGTAAAGGTGATAGCGGCTATACTGTCCATATCCACTCCTGCCTCTAAAAGTGCCATGTATCTAGAGGATAATACCCTAGTTTTGCCTGACCCAGCCCCTGCAGATAATGCTATGTTTTTCCGTATATCTATAGCCCTTTTCTGTTCATCGGTCAAATTGAATTTCTCTAAAACGCTCTCCATGGCAAATGCTACCCCCTTCCTTGGCTATAGACCATACCTTTTCCCTGCTGTATTTGCATATATCCTTAAATGCACAGTCAATACCTCCATAGCCCTGTGAATGCACCTTACACATAGGCGAATAATAGAACAAACCTTCCTTTACATCATTAAACACCTCTCCCACCAGTTCCTTTACATAATCCATCATCCCATAAAATGCAGCACTACTTACATCGCTCCTCTTACGGTTAAAACCTATGTCCTTCTTGTACTTAGTCTTATATATGCCATCTAACCTGCTTGCAGCACTTTTCTCTTTTTCCTCTACCCCGTAATATAAAAGTGCCATACAGTCAAGTGGAGTATTTGGCATCATGTTTTTTAATCTATCTACTACCATATGGTAGTAGATGGCAAGCTGATAGTTGTTATTCTCCAGTATACTGCTAAATCCCTTGATACTGCTTTTTTTATAGTCATATATTATAAACCTGCCGGTAGGCAAAAATTCATCTTCGGATATAGCATACTCCATATCCACCCTGTCCACCTTACACACCACATCATATCCAAATACATAGGTATTTCTAATCCTATGCTCCAATATTATGGGTCTTAATACCCTCCCTGTGGTCTTTTGATAATTTTTTAGCCTCTTAAGATCCTTATCTATAAAATTAGAAAGTACAGAGATAACCCCATCATAGAGTTTTGATTTTGCCATCTCCAGATCCCCTTCATCAAGTAATACTTCCCTCATATTATTCTCTATATAAAACCCTAGTATATTTTCAAGCCGTTCTCCATCCACCGTTTCAAAATTCTTAAGCCCAGTATAATACCTACACAGCACCCAATGATACAGATTTCCAATATCCCCGTCGTCATATGCATAAGGATCCTCTTCAAATGCACAAAGCCCCATAAAATTTTGCAACATGAACCTATAGGGACATTTCATATAGTCATCTATTTGCGATGCACTTAGGCTAAAATCTATTGCCGTTTGGGTAAAATCATCATATATTATACCTTCATAATTATTAAACACATTCTCCCGCTGCCTGTGATATTCTATATGCCCATTTTGTATAGACATTAACATTTCATCCCCATATGTTGTGCTGGATAATTCCCTTGAAAATTCGTATACATCAAGGCCGTTATATAGTGCATTAAACCCATCTTTAAGGAGCATACACCTAAGCTCATGATCTGTAGATACCATATCCCCATTCAGTAAAAACCTATCTCCCATGGATTTAGCCCCTTCTTTAAGCCCGGTTATGGATTTTACCTCCTCCACAAAGGTGGATGCTATTACATATGAGTCATCCAGATTTGCCTCCCTATATGATATAAAGAGTTCCTCCCTGCATGATGCCATGGCCAGATTAAACCGGATTTTTTCCCTGTACATCTCCCAATTATAATTGTTAAAATTTATCCCATAATTTTTAAGAAGTTTGGTCTCTTGGGAATCGAATATGCCAATTGGCCTTGGAAGCCTTGGCATATCCCCTTCATTTGCCCCTAATATATATACATATCTATAGTATTGCCCACGGGCAAGATCCAGATCAATTACCCGTACCCCGGAAGAGGCCGCCTTGTCCATATCAACCGTCATACCCCATATGAGATCTGTAAAATAGCCGGTAAATTCGCCTTTTGTAATTTTTTCATCCTTATATACTGAAAGTAGACCTTTAAACGACTCTTTTTCCTTTAATAGCAGGCCATATCCCCTTATTGCAGCCATCTGGTGCATATCGAGTGGTTTGTTAAATCCTTCCAATGCAATCTTCTCTATCTCAGCACCTTGCTCTGTCAATATTTCATCTAATATGTCCATCCATTCTTCATATGTCTTAGTTTCATCTTCCATATCATTTATCGCATTTAGCATCTGCCTAACAAAAGATATGGATGTTAAAGGAATCCTGTATGGGAAATTGATAGGTATATTAAACTCATTGAATATGGTATAGATATAGTATCCATAATCGTCTATATTTTTTGTATACAGGGCTATCTCGTAGGCGGGAGCGCCTGACATAATCCTGTTTTTTATATCCCGTGCCGTTTCCCGTACCTCACTTTGAATGCAGGGATATCTATCTATATGTATTGAAGAATAGGAAGAAGGTTTGGATAAGCCGCTGTAAAACAGCATTGCAACCTCTTTTATATCCTCCGCTACATCATAATATCCACTAGCATTTACCTCTATATGAAAACCCATGTCCTTAAAATTATCCACCAGTTCCTCCATTACAAAGCTATGGATAAGCCGATTGTCAAACGGGATATTTATATAAATATCCATATCCCACTGCCTTGATATCCCTTCCATAAGCCTCATATTGACTGGATCAATATTTGTAAATCCATCTATTACCATTGCATCTATATCATTAAAATATCTGGTGCCCTTTACCTTTTTAATTGCCATAGCAGATATATCATCTATATCATAAAATCCGTTTTCATCCATCCATGTATTATAACCTTCATATATAGTACATAGATCTTGTAACTTTTTAGCTAGTACTTGATCGGATATACATCCTTGTATATCCTTTAGATCATGTAAACCTATACACTGACGCTTTAATGCTTTTATAAACTGTGCTATTTCTTCTATAAATCCCTGCTTGTTTACCACCTTATTATAAAAGATTAAATTATCCCTAAGATCGCTACACAATCTATATATGAAGGTACGCTGCATATTTGTACTCAAAACCCTATCCCAATTTATACTGCCTGATACTATATCTTGCTCCATATCATCAAACATAATGACCTTTGATTTAACCATACCCCTATTGAGTTTGAATATCTTAAATCTTACATCCTGTATAGCCTCCCTTGAAGGCAATATATATAAGAAACTTTTACCTTCCATATTGAGGCGGGCACATAGATCTATAAGCCGCTCCCGCCTATTGGAAAATAGTGGTTCTAAATATAATATTCTTTCCATATACTCCCCTTCCTGTATAATTACTATATGTCGAAAGTACCAGGCAGGCGGGCAACACTATCTATAAGGCTATAAAGCTCTTCATATGTCTTTTCCAAGTCATTTCCATTGTTAAACAATATGCCATATATATTATCCATAAGCTCATTGTTTAGTCCATGCTCTGCTGCATTTTTAAGATAGGATATTGCATTTTTTATTTTCCCTTGATTTTTCTTTTGTTCAGCCTTAAATAGATATCCATAATATAAATAACTATTATGCCTGCAGTCTCGCTGCATCAAAAATTGAGACATTATCTTTTGATCACACTCTTTTTCCGCCTTTTCTTCCCCTTCGACTTCACATATGATCTTTAATCTATTATACCAAATCTGTCCCTTTCTAAAAAAATGCGCACCAGATTCTTCATCTTCAGCCAGATAAAGGGCTGTATCTATATATTCCAATGCTTTACATGCATCCTTGTGTCCCATCCAATAACATATACCCAATTCCACAAGTAACCAAATCTTCTGATTGATATCTTCAATGCTAGCGTTCATTACGCTATTTAACAGGCAAATTGCAGGAATATACTGACCATTCTGCTCTAACAATCTAGCCAGCATGATTCTATGCTCCGGATTATCAAAATCCCCTATTAAATTCTGAGGTGGTTTTACTTTGCCATGTTTTACTATAAATTCTACCCATCCTTCATATTCTTCACGTGTCACAGCAACCTCTCCTCTCAACCTAGATACAGTTTCATTGTACCATTAACATAGGAAAGGTTTTTCCCTTCAAATAGATCATTCATATATTTTAACCATATTTTGGGATATTTCCCTTATTTGCTCCCTTAGCTCTAATGGCTCTAATACTTCCATATTGTCTCCAAATCCCAATAGCCAAATGAGTATGCCCTCCGTACCATTCGATAGAAATTCATATTCAAAATATTTATCATTCTTTTCGACCAGTTTACCTTCTGACATATTACGCTCCGTTACTGCCTTAAAAACCGAGTTGTTAAATCGGACCCTTACCTTTGTCATTGGACCTGAGTACATATACCATGTCCTCTTTAGATATTGTTCCAGATTAAACTCGGCAGGACGTTTGCCATCCTCATAAAGCATTCTTACCATTCTCATCCTATCTATGCGAAAATGATGTACCTGATCTTTTAATTCGTTGAGACCTATTAGATAGTACTTTCCAAATTCACATGCAAAACCGTATGGAACTGCCCTATAGGATTTAAATACTTCGGAACTTGCAGATCTATATTCAAATGATATCTTTTTACCCTCATCTATAGCCTTTCTTATGATATTTATGGTTTCAAATTCGGCACAGGCATTAGTGTTTATATGTTCAAATGGATACCGACTACGCAACATACGTGCTTCATTTTCGGATAGGTGTTTTATCAGAAATTCCCTTATTATCTTTTTACGTGTAGGCTCTAGATCTGTGCTTATAAGCATTGTCAATATGACGTTTATATCACCGGCACTTATAGGATATATATATTTAAGCATACCAAGTATGCCGTCATGATATACACAATATCCCTTCGATGACCTCTGATATCTGATATCAGTTAAAAAATTTTCATTCAATTCTTTTACATAATTTCTTATAGTCTTTATATCCTTTTCAAATAGATCAGCTAGTTCTTCAGGAGATATCACCTCCCCATTCTTTATTAAGCGGAATAATTCAAACATAGCCCGTTCCTTCTTATAATCGGCAAATGGTTTCATTGCCTTTCCCCCCCAACCATGTCTGTAATAAATGATTTATTAGTTCAATAATATATATTCGACGAAATATCTCCTATTCCTCTAAAATAATCCAATATTGGGTATAAAAAAAGGCTGCAACACCTGCTGCAACCTTTTTTTACTATGCCATAAAAGCTTCTATATCCCCTGTCTCTTTTATTATATCCTTTGACAGGACTTTGTATCCATTTTCAGTAACCAGTACATCATCCTCGATTCTTATGCCTATACCCTCCTCGGGGATGTATAGTCCAGGCTCAACCGTAAGCACCATACCGGATTTTACATCATCATACGGTCCTACATCATGGGTGTCTATACCTAGGTAATGGCTTACACTATGAAAATAATATTTAAATACATCTTCACGGCTATTTACAAGCCCCAGTCTTCCAAGCTCTTTGTAGTATAAGTCTACCACAGTTTCATTCAATTTTTTAAACGGTATACCAGGCTTTATTATGTCTATTACAGCCTTTTGGGCCTCTAATACTATATTGTATATATCCTTCTGCCGTCTTGTAAACTTGCCTCCTACCGGAAAAGTCCTGGATATATCCGCATTATAGTACTTATATTGAGCACCTAGATCAAACATTATAAGGTCATCAGGTGCAGTTTTAGAATTATTTCTATCGTAATGGAGTATGGTAGCATTTTTCCCAGCAGCTGCTATAGTAGCAAAGGCCTTGTCAAACACCCCATTTTTCTTCAATGCATAATCAAAATATGCCTCTATCTCATACTCCATCATACCAGGTGCTGCATTTTTCATCATAAGCTCTATGCCTTCCCTGGTTATCCCAATGGCCTTTTCTATTAGTTTTACCTCTTCAGGGGTCTTTATAGTACGGAGCCCTGCTATATCATTGTATACATCCTTTATGACGATATGGGAAAATCTATTTCGTATTTCCTGGGCAATACCCTGAGAAATGGATAGGGGTTCATCCCACTCCCGCCTCTCTAAGTCAAAGTATAAAGCCTTACAGCTCCCTTCTGCAAGAATACGAGTTATATGGGGTTTAAAATCCTCATTATAGCTTATATTCTCTATACCAGATATATCGCTTGCCTCATAATCCCTTAGTCGTGGGCCTATCCACCTCTCAAGATCAGGATCCGGTTTTGGGATAAAGAGTCGCTCCTTTATATTGCCGCCACATTTTTCCATAAGGAGGATTATATCCTCCCTATCTATTCCAGTCATATAATAGAAATTTCTATTTGGCGTAAAGGGGTATTTTTCATCTGCACTTTTATATATCCCTTTACCTGAAAACAGTACAACAGACGAGCCATCCTCCAGGGAACGGAATAGCTTTTGTCTATTTGATATGAAATTATGCTTCAAGGAGGAACACATGGTAACCCCTTACAGCTTCATATATATCTGCCTTGCTGGCTATCTCCCATGGAGCATGCATATTATGCAGTGCAATACCGCAGTCTATTACATTCATGCCGTAATTGCCCAATATATATGCTATGGTACCGCCGCCTCCCTGGTCTACCTTACCAAGCTCTGCAGTTTGCCAGCTCACATTATTTTTATCCATTATAGCCCGTATTCTAGCTATATACTCAGGGTTTGCATCATTTGAACCACCCTTGCCGCCAGAACCGGTATATTTATTAAACACCACACCTTTGCCAAAGTATGCGCTGTTTTGCTTTTCAGTAACCGACGGATAGTTGGGATCAAATGCAGCACTTACATCCGATGATAACATCATAGAGTTAGTAAGTGTCCTTCTTAATTTCAGTTCACTATAATCCCCTGCTGCATTCATTACCTCTGCCAAGGCATTTTCAAAGAATTTAGAATGCATTCCAGTAGCACCTACGCTGCCTATCTCCTCTTTGTCCACAAGGAGGGTTACACATGTCTTATCAGGGTTTTCTATCTTCATCATAGCTTCAAATGATGTATATGCACATATTCTATCATCATGACCATAGGCCATTACCATACTGGAGTCCAGGCCATAGTCCCTAGCAGGCCCTGCCGGTACTGCCTCTATCTCTGCTGATACAAAATCTTCCTCTGTTATATCGTATTTGGATTTTAATATATTAAGTACGTTCTTTTTAATCCTGTCCTTTTCTTCCTTGTCATTTACTGGTATATTTCCTATGGTTATATTGAGATCTTCACCGGTAAATGCCTCCTTTAAACTTTTACCCATCTGATCCTTTGACAGGTGAATCAGAAGATCAGTTATGCCAAATACAGGATCGTCTGCCTTTTCGCCTATCTCTATATTTACCTTAGTACCATCCTTTCTCACTACCACTCCATGCAGGGCAAGGGGTATGGTCACCCATTGGTATTTCTTTATACCTCCATAGTAATGGGTCTTTAACATTGCAAATCCCGTATCCTCATACAATGGATTCTGTTTTAGATCAATTCTTGGAGAATCTATGTGGGCACCTAGTATACGCATTCCCTCTTCAAAGGATCTCTCTCCCACTACAAAAAGTGCTAGAGATTTATCGTAATTATTTGCATATACCTTGTCTCCCGCCTTCAATTTACCGTTATTCTTTATAATATCATCTAAATTCTTATATCCCTTTTCTTCAGCCATCTCTATAAAAGTGGCTACACATTCCCGCTCTGTTTTGCATTTTGACATAAATGCCCTATATCGATTTGCAAGGTCAAATACTGCCCTTTTTTCAGTATCATCGTATTTTTCCCATGCACATTCTACCTTTTCTTCAGTCTTCTTATCTGCCATATCACTACCTCCTCTAAATATAAAACAATCTATCCTTTCATAATAGCACACTGGATAAAAATATCAACATCATATCAATTATAGTGTGTGTCAAGTTTTCGTTGGCACCTTTTTCTTCCAGAAAGTCAATCGCTATAATAATCAAGAAAAACATCTTAAATTTTACCATTTACCAAAGTTGTCAAGCCTAAAATGTACTTCGCTACGCT
>NZ_RXHQ01000042.1 GCF_004138105.1 Xylanivirga thermophila
ACTCCTTAATGTTTTTCGGTGTTGATTACATTATATAGGATTGACTATGCATATGGAAGACCCCTTAGTGGGGTCTTCCTCTTTTTGGAATTTAATGCCCGATGCCCATGAAAATTATACACTAACTCGAGTTTGTTCAAACTTACAAAGTTTGTTTGCGAGTTTACAAAACCGTCATTGGTTTATATACCTTTGGCGGTTTTTTTGTGTTCAAAAATAGATATAGAAATAAATAAAAATATGCTAAACGGACGTAGTTGTAATCCCTCGAAAGCAAGTAGAATTCCGATGTGTATGTGGTTTCGATATTTCCTCCCGTAGGTTATACCCTGCGTATGAATACTCATTTTATGAGTAAACCTTCCACGAGCAAACTTTGTCATTGCGAGCAAACTCGCTTGTCATTTTCTCATTTTTTATATATTTTTTTATATTTTTTAAGGTAATAAAACCCACGAGCAAACTTTGTCACTCGAAGGGAATAAACGGCGAGAAGCATTGCAACAACTACATTTCAACACGAGCAAACTTTGTTACTCCGTGAGCAAACTTATTTGTAAGTAAACAGTTTATTATAAGCCTACCATATATAAATATGGTAGGCTGTTCATTTTTGGGGTATACTATTTATATACTGGATTTTTAGGGAGGGGTATATAAATGTATGATGTTATTATAGTTGGTGGTGGAGTAGCAGGACTTACGGCAGGGATCTATGCAAAAAGAGCAGGCATGAACGCATTGCTATTTGAGCAGATGTTTCCAGGCGGGCAAATAGCTACTACATATATGGTGGAAAATTATCCTGGATTCATAGAGCCAATAAGCGGTCCTGATCTTGCAATGAAACTTGAAGAACATGCTAGAAAATTTAATCTTGATATAATGTATGATCAGGTTATGAATTTAAATATAGACGGTAAGATAAAAAAAGTAATTACAAACAAAGGTGAATATGAGGCAAAGACTCTAATACTCGCCATGGGTGCCCAACCTAAGATGCTAGGTCTTGACAAGGAACAGAAGTTTAGGGGTAGGGGTGTATCATACTGTGCTACATGTGATGCTATGTTCTATAAGGGGCAGGATGTAGCTGTAGTAGGTGGTGGCGATACTGCATTGACTGATGCCATATACCTTGCCCAATATGCCAATAGGGTGTATTTAATTCATAGACGGGATGAGTTTAGGGCATCACAGATATTACAGGATAGGGTAATGAAAAATGATAAAATACATGTTATATGGAATTCTAACGTGGAATCTATTTTAGGAGAAGAAAAGGTAACTGGAATAAGAATAAGGAATAAAATAAATAATGATATGGAAGATATAGAACTTCAGGGTATGTTTGTGGCTATAGGCATACAGCCTAATAATGAACTTATAATAGATAAGGTAAAAACTACGGATTCAGGTTTTGCCATTGTTAATGAAAATATGGAAACTGATATACCAGGTGTATTTGTAGCAGGAGATTTAAGGCAAAAACCTCTTTGGCAAATTATAACAGCAGCTTCTGATGGAGCTATAGCGGCCATGGCTGCCCAGAGATATATTATTGAAAAATTTGAAGAAGGGTTATCAGGAAATTGATAGGGAGGAGCTTACATATGGGCAGATTATTTGGTACAGATGGAGTAAGAGGTCTTGCGAACAAGGAACTCGATTGTATACTTGCATATAAATTGGGGCAGGCGGGAGCATTTGTGCTAACAAAAGAGAAAAAAAGTATTCCAAAGATATTGGTGGGCCGGGATACAAGGATATCCGGTGATATGCTAGAGAGTGCATTAGTTGCTGGTATATGTTCTGTAGGAGCTACTGCTATAGAGATAGGTATAATACCTACTCCCGCCATAGCATATTTAACTCGGTTTTATAATGCCGATGCAGGCATAGTAATATCTGCATCCCACAATCCTATGGAGTATAATGGTATAAAAATTTTCAACAGCAGTGGGTATAAACTACGTGATGAGCTGGAAGATGAAATAGAATCTATTATACTTCATAATGCTGAAACAATTCCATTACCTACCGGTGATAAGATAGGAAGAAAGATAAGAAAAGGCGAGGCATATAAGGATTATATATCATTTCTAAAGTCTACGGTTTCTGTTAGTTTAAAAGGCTTTAGGGTAGCATTGGATTGTGCAAATGGTGCATCATCCAAGATAGCTCCATTGTTATTTTCGGAGTTGGAAGCAGAGGTATTGCCTATACATAATATGCCTGACGGTACAAATATAAATTACCATTGTGGTTCTACAGATACTCGTAGTTTACAGGAGTATGTAATAAAATCCAAAGCGGATATAGGTCTGGCATTTGATGGAGATGCGGATAGGCTTATTGCAGTAGATGAAAAGGGCAATATGATAGATGGAGACCAGATAATGGTAATGTGTGCTTTAGATATGAAAAAACGGGGTGTATTGAAACAGAATACAGTTGTAGCTACTATTATGAGCAATCTAGGTTTTGATATAGCACTAAGAAATGCAGGCTGCGCATTTGAAAAAACTACTGTAGGAGATAGATATGTATTGGAGAAGATGTTGGAAAAAGGTTATAACATCGGTGGAGAACAATCGGGACATATCATATTTTTAGATTATAATACTACTGGAGATGGTATGATTACAGCCTTGCAGCTTATGTCTGTTATGAAGCGAAGCGGCAAGAAACTCTCTGAATTGGGAAATACCATGAAAAGGCTCCCACAAGTACTAGTAAACGTCAAGGTAGAAGAAGATAAAAAGCAATTATATTTAAAGGATAAAGTTATACAGGATGAAATCCGAAATATGGAAGAAACCCTTGCTGGACGTGGTCGTGTACTTATTAGGCCCTCTGGTACTGAACCGCTTATACGTATAATGATAGAAGGAGAAGATCAGGCAAAAATAGAGGGGTATGCTAATGAACTTGCGGAACTTTTAAAAAAGTGTTTAAACAATTAGAATATGTATATTAATGAAGGATGGAAATGTAATATATATTCCATCCTTCATTTTGAAAGCATAATATTTTTGTATGCCAGATTTATTGTGGGTTATACATGCCCTTGCTTTCCATATATTTAAATATGCTTTCGCCATGCTCCTGTTCTTCTTTTTGAATATGATTTAGCGCCTGTCTCATGTTTGTGTCGGCAAATTCAAATATTGCAGTATCATAGGTATTGGAAACGTATTTTTCAGTTGAAAGCATATCAATGCATAGATCTGCATCATTCTTACTGTTTAAACCAGCTTGTTGATTCTGCTGGTTATTTTGGATAGATTTAGGGTTTTGTCCCTGATTTTGCTGTTGTGTCATATTCGGCACTTGACCATTAAGCATTTGATTTATAGTATTTAAATGCTGTTGTTCCTGTTGAGCATTGGCTAAAAATATCTGTTTTAACTGGGAATCCTGTGCTTGGTTTGCATAGTTGTTGTATTTTTTGATACACATTTCCTCATGCTGTTTCTGATCTTCTAGAAGTAATCTTTCCTTTTCAGTTAAATTTACCATATACTTTGCACCTCCAATCTTATTTTTTGTAATAGGCAAAAAAATATTCATTGAAAATTTATATTTACGGCAAAAGCATGAAGGAACATTTAGCCAATGAAAAAATTACCGATGAGATTATATAGCCTTTTGTAGTAAACTATTGTCCATCATGTTTTATGCCTTGAGCGAAGCGAAAGGAGTGGATATAAGAATGAAAATAAGAGTTTATTTACTGTACGGAGTACTGCTGCTTGCTCTACTTCTAGGTTGTAATATCCTAAAAGCAGATAGAATAGAAAACATTGTCTATCCTGAAAAGCATATAAAAGAACCTGTTAATACGTCAACAAAAGAAGCTATTCAATCATTTTCGATTAACAATATTGATATGCTATTTATGGGAGTAGACAATGTATGTTATTCACCACTTAGTCTGTATTTTGGTCTTTCTATGCTGGCAAACTCAACAGACAATAACTCATTGAACCAGATAAAAATTGCATTAAATATTGACGATGTTGCGATTCATAATAAACAAATGCAACAATTGTATCAATCATTATACACGCAATCTGACCAAACTGCCTTCCTGATCGCTAATTCACTTTGGGTTAACAAAAATGTTGATATATTTAATGAGTATAAGCAAAAAATTGCGGATAACTATTATGGAGTAATAAATAAAATGGATTTTACTAAACCGAAAGAAGCAGGCGTCCTGATATCTAAATGGATATCAGAAAATACTAACCACTTGATAAAACCACAAGTAACAGTTTATCCTTCTACAATAGCTATGTTAGTTAATTCTATTTATCTAAAAGATCTATGGTATTATGATTTTGACGAAAGGTTAACAAAAGAGGATATATTCTATCTTGTAAACAATCAAACGACTATAGCGAGCTTTATGAATATGATGTTGTATTCCTATGATATCTGGGAAGATGATAGTAGTATCTTTGTATCGTTACCTTTGCAAGAATTTGGAGAGATGTTTTTTATCTTGACCAAAGAGGATCTTCTATTTGAAGACTATCAAATATCCCATTCCTTAAATAATTATTTCAATAATGGACTAACCAGAAAAACTGTTGATACATTATCTCTTAAAATTCCTAAGTGCAACGTCGAAAACGATTTGTATTTAATAGATTATTTGAAGAGTTTAGGACTTACGGATATATTTGGCGTGAATGCTGACCTGTCGAGAATGACTACCGCAGACGCCTATATATCCGAAGTGCGGCAAGGCACGACTTTTAATATTAATGAGTACGGAATAGAGGGTGCTGCTTATACATCTATCAGGGCAGATTCAGCAGATGATGAAACCCTTGATATTTTTGAATTTCATTTAGATAGACCATTCTTTTTTATGGTTGTAAACAATGATAATATACCAGTTTATATTGGCAAAATTATGTCACCTTCATATTAGATATAATTATCCAAAGATAGCGAACAAAATAATGATAAAATAGAAACAACTAGATAAAAACAGGCAGGCATGTTTTTTGCAAGTACCTTTTGTAGAAAGCTGCAAAATATTTTCCCCTCATTTAGCAAAGCACATATTATTCCACGTTCATATGAATTTAGATGTTCAAATTTGCGTGTACCTGTGTTACAATTAGAATTATCCATAGCGAGCACTTCATTGTATTTGATTTTTTCATCAAAAACATTATACATGATTTTCCCGCTATGGTTCTATATTTTTTTGGTGTTGAATTTAATTATACAACGAACCATTGAAAATTTATATTAAGTTACTATTGGAATGAATAAAATAATATGATAAAATACACTTCAAAATATATTTGTACAATAGATTGAAATGGGGATGGTGAAATGTTTAAAGATAAATGGGAGTTTTATAACGATTTAAACTCATCTCTTGAAGGGTTAATTAGCGAAGAACAGGATTGGCTTGCTAACATTTGTAACGCATGTGCGCTTTTATATTTAATGATTCACGATGTTAATTGGTCAGGTTTTTATTTTAAAAAAGGAGAACAGTTAGTGCTTGGGCCTTTTCAGGGTAAACCGGCATGCATACGAATACCTATTGGAAAGGGCGTTTGCGGGATTGCAGCTCAATCTGGTGAGATTCAAGTAGTAGAGGATGTGCATAAGTTTCCGGGACATATTGCTTGTGATTGTGCTTCAATGTCTGAAATTGTTATACCTATAATAAAAGAAGGCGAACTTATAGGAGTTTTAGATATAGATAGCCCGAGAAAAGGGAGATTTGATTATGAAGATGCAAAAGGATTATCTGATTTTGTTAAAATTTTGAATAAATATATCAATTGGCCTTCGACATAAATAGTAGGGGGGATGGATGGTGCTATATGTAAGGGAATTGCTTAAAAGGATAGAGGATTTTGTAGCTAGATATAGGGAGTATGATGATAGATCTAATTATTTTTTTATAAGTATAGGTGCGGCTTTTTTTGCATTATTTATATTTTTGTCTTTTATGGGGCATTATTTGATATACGGTAATTGGAATTTTGATATGAGCACAATACAATATATACACAACTTAAGGACTGAGAGGCTAAATAGTATATTTAAAATTGTAACAAGGACAGGGAATACTATTCCTGTTATAATGCTTACGCTCTTGGTTTCATTTGTTTTATTTTATGCTGGATGTAACAAAGATGGTGTATTCTTCATGTATAATACTTTTGGACTATGGATATTTAATGAGATGCTAAAGCACATATTTAAAAGGCCTAGGCCATCGAATTTTAGAATTATGGAGGCTTCAGGTTATAGTTTCCCAAGCGGACATGCAATGATATCTATGGGGTTTAGCGTTTTATTGGTTTATCATATTGTGGCTCATATTAGGAATAGGAAGGGTGCATTTGCAATATGCATGCTGATTTTTATGTATCCTGTCGTTATAGGACTTAGTAGGGTATATATTGGGGTTCATTATCTAAGTGATGTTATGGCAGGTTGGATGGCGGGAGTATTGTGGTCTTCTTCTAATATTGTAATATATAAATTTTTAAGTTATAAAAGGCATTTTGTGCAAATAAGCAATAATATAGTTGGGTATAAGAATATTGGAAAGTGAATAAAAGGCATTTCCCCATTATTTAGCTACATGGGGAAATGCCTTTGTATTTTATATACAGGTAACAAAAAATTAATTATACCAAACTAAAAAGATATTCAAAATTATATATGGTTTGGTATATAATAAAATCATGGAATTTTACTAACTCTCACATTGGAGATAGAAGGAGAATACGAATTGTTTAAAAATTCAAAAAAAGTACCTTATATAGAATTGCTTCCGATTATAGTCTTATCATTTATAATTGTAAAACTAATAGACAATATAGGTGCGGTAGGAGATTTCTTCAGCAAATTTTTTTCAATAATAGGCGCTTTTATATGGGGTTTTTGTATTGCCTATATTTTAAATCCTGTAATGAAATATTTCGAACGTAAATTTCATATCAAGCGTGTTTGGAGTCTTGTAATAACTTACACACTATTTTTGGGAATATTAGTACTTTTTATAACTATAGTTACTCCGAAGGTGATAAAAAGTGCTGGTGAGTTGGCTTCATCCATACCTGAATATGTAGATATTGCTCAGGATTGGCTAAATGATAATGCCGATAAGTTTGAGGCATTAAACAGATTAAATGTAAATTTGGAAGAAAAGTTTATGGAAGGTATGCAACATGCATCTGAGTTTTTGACCAGCAAGTTAAATGTTATACTATCTCAAGCTATAAATATCACATATTCAGTTGCAAAGGCTATATTAGGTATTGTTATCTCCATATATATTTTGATGGATAAGGAGAAATTTAAATCTAACTTTAAAAGATTTATATATGCGATATTAAGGAAAGATAGGGCAACTTACTTTTTAAAGACATGTTCAGAAGTGAATCTTATATTTTCAAAATTTATACTTGGAAAGGCTTTGGATTCGCTAATAATTGGTATAATGTGCTTTATAGGTTTAGGCATAATGAGGGTTCATTTTGCTTCACTCCTAAGTGTAATAGTAGGGATAACCAACATGATACCATATTTTGGCCCGTTTTTAGGCATGGTGCCTGCCTTTATAATTACTATATTTTATAGTCCTATACAGGCCTTATGGGTACTTATATTCATATTTGCACTGCAGCAATTCGATGGATGGTATCTAGGACCTAAAATACTCGGTGATCAGGTAGGACTTTCTCCGTTTTGGGTTATAGCCGCTATAATAATAGGAGGAGGGGCCTTTGGGGTTTGGGGTATGTTTTTAGGTGTACCTATAGCTGCTACTATAAAAACTTTTCTAGATCGTTTTATCCAAAGGCGCCTTGCTGAAAAACAGCTAAATGTAAGCTAAATATATATGTTTTACATATATAAAAATAAAGATCACTCATTTAGGGTGATTTTATTTTATATATTCGTATAAAATGTACGTTTTAGAAATAAATAAGTCCTTGTGGTATAATTTTGATGTGGGAAATTTTATTGGATAGCAAAACGACATCCATAAAAAGGAGGGGCTTATATGGATACAACTTGCAGGATATTAATTGTGGAAGATGAATTAATATCAAGACAAGCATTAAGATATATAATTGGGTTGGAAAAGGATATTTTTGAGATAGTGGGAGAATGCTCCAATGGCAAAGAGGCTCTTGATATGATTGAGATGCTTAGACCACATGTTGTTATCAGCGATATTGTTATGCCAGTTATGGATGGTGTGGAACTTACAAAAATAATAAATCTAAAGTATCCTGATATTTTTGTAATTGTAATAAGTGGACATAATGAATTCGATTATGTGAAACCAACCCTGCAATATGGTATTGTAGATTATATATTAAAGCCTCAGTTGGAGCCTGAAGTGTTGCTTTGTAAACTAAAAAACATTGCACAGAAATTAAACATCAAAATAACACCCAAAGGAAGCAATGATGAAATTAGTTACGAGGAGATAATTTACCATTTAATTTCTGGTAGGGTTTTAAATATTCCTCCAAAAGAGATGTGCAGCTATTTTTCTAATAGTCAGTTTTGTTTATGTGGTTGCAGCATATCTAGAATTATGGATACCGATATAATTAAGGAAAATATTATATTGGATACAATTACTAATATTGCTGAAGATATATTATCGGATGTAGATTACCATTGGATTGTATTTAATCATCGCACGCGATTTTTGATTATGCTTAATTTTGAAAAAGGAGAATACCAGAATATAAAAAATAAAATATCGAATATGGTAAGGAAAATTGCTGAGGACATACCAACAATATTTTTGGCTGTAAGTGATGAATATTCTGATGTTCTAAAGACATATGATAGGGCAAAGATGATTGAACGGTTAATAGATATGCGTTTTTATATAAAAGATCAAAATATTATATTTGAAAAAGATATAAATTATAATAAACCTCTGCCTATCTTGGATAATAAAAAATATATTGATAGTATACGATTGTTTCACCTTGATGAAGGATTTAATTATTTACTTAACTTTATGAATCTGGTAAAAGAATCAAAAGCTATGAAGTCTATTGAGCTAAAGAAAATATTGGAGAATACCATATATAATACTATTATATCACTAGAGGATATGGGAATTTCAGATGATGAGCTTAATATAAAGAAGATGGAGTTTTTTTCACAAATAGAAAACGCATTGGATATGGATGAACTTTTAGCAGCTATGGACGATATTTTTGCTTTTTTAAGGGTCAAGGTTGCAAAGTATCGAAAAATAGACGCTGAGCTGTTTTATAAAATAGAGGCATATATAAGAAATAATTATAAGGATCAAATATCCCTTGATGTAATTGCAGATAAGTTCCATATTAGCTATTCCTATTTGTCATCCTATTTCAGCAATTATGCACATATGGGAATAAATGAATATCTTAATGATGTACGTATTCAAAAAGCAAAGGAGTTGTTGATTACAACTAATATTCCTATAGGTGATATTAGTGAGATGGTAGGTTATTCCGATCAGAGTTATTTTGGCAAGGTATTCAAAAAACTTGTAGGGATGAATCCTTCAACCTATCGTAAGGGACATAAAAAGCTATAGTCAAATTATTGGAGGAAATTATGAATAAAAAGATATTCACAGAAAAATTTAAACTTAGCTTGTTTATAAAATTATCTATTGTGATGATTATTAGCTTGTTAGCGAGCAATATATTTATATCTGCATTAGCAATGTCTATTATGGAGGATTCGTTTATAGATTCATTTACAATAGCTAATGAAAAAACGCTTAATCAAATTTCTGATAAGTTTGCTAGTTTTAATACAACAATTGCGTCAGTGGTCAATACCTATAGACAAAATTCTTTTCTAAGGGAATATTTTACGCAGGATATATCCGATCAGACTAGATTATTTAAAGTATGTTATAATATGAAGACATATTTGAAAAGCATTGAACAAACTAGCAGTTATACTGATCTTAATGTTATAGCCGTTGGGGTGAATGGCCGCACATTTATTTCATCAGGTGATACGTTGAATATTAGCATAGCTGATTTGGAAAAACACCCTATTACAGTGCAATCGAAGGTTAACCCATCAAAAATTTTTTATAACTATTGTTTTCCTGGTATTACAACTAATACAAAAAGGAATCATGTAATAATAGTGACCAAGCAGCTTATAGACCCATATACTGCTACAAATTTTGGCACTATCTATATAACTATTGATGAATCTGTTTTTAGTAATATGTATGGGGGTATATGGCCAAATGGGAGTAAAATAGAGATTTTGTCATCGAATGGTATGGTGGTTTCTAGTAGTGACAAGCGATTAGTGGGAACTATGGATACTATAATGGTTAAATTGTCAGCAGCGCATATTGAATCAGGAGGTCCCTACACAAATATAAAGCACAATAAAAATGACGGAGTGCTTATAGCAAAGTATCTTCCTGTATATGATATGTACATGGTAAATATAGTAGATAAAAATTATATTTTAAAAGGTTTTATAGAATCACAGCCATTAATATATTTAGTATGTTTTTTTATTAGTTTTTTAGCAATTGCCTTGGTATTTTTAATTACCCGTAGAATAACTCAGCCACTGACACATTTGGTATCTCATATGAGGGGAGCGAAAAATGGGAATTTTACCAAGGTTTCCGAAGTGAGAGGCAGTTATGAAGTAAGGGAGCTGCAACAGGTATATAATATTATGGTAGATGAAATAGATAATTATGTCAATAGACTTGTAAGTGAGCAAAAAGGGCGGAGAAAGGCTGAAATAAGTGCATTACAAATGCAAATAAATCCTCATTTTTTATATAATACCCTTGCATCTATTAAGTATCTTTCATGGCAGGGGAATACACAGGCGGTGACCGATACGATAAATGCACTTATATTATTATTGCAAAATACTATCAGTAAGACGGATGAAAAAATTACTGTGCAAGAGGAGTTACTAAATTTAAAAAATTATGTTGCTATAAATCATGTTAGATATGGGTCAGACATAGAAGTAGAATATAGTGTTGATGATGACTGTCTGGATTGCTTGATACCTAAACTTATAATACAGCCATTTATAGAAAATGCATTTTTCCATGCATATCAGAAGAAGCAGGAAGGATGTATTAGAATATTTATAAAACATAGGGTGGACAAGCTCATTTGTGAAGTAATCGATGATGGAGATGGTATAAGCATTGATAGATGTGATAAATTATTGAATAAAAAATACGAAAAAGATCATTTTTCCGGTATAGGTATAAGGAATGTAGACGAACGACTCAAACTTATATATGGTGAAGAGTATGGTGTAAAGATAATAAGTAAAGTAGGGGTTGGAACGACTGTCACAATAGAAATGAAATATGAAAAATAGTATTAAATAGTAGTTGCTTTTGAATAATTTATGAGAAAAATCACAAAATATTACTAAGATCAAAAAATATTCCCCAAACGAGGTTTTTTGGACAGGGTATGAGGAAAAATTAATACCAAAGATGCTCAATTATAGACGAGAATTTTATTAGATATTTATATACAATTATGATTAAACAATAAATTAATTATTAAACATTTCAAAGTGACCCTGTAATGAATTTATTATAATAGGAGTGTGAAAATAATGGGGAAAGGTAAAAAGGTAATTTTATTATTGCTTGTAGCTATTATGATTATTGGATTGGTTGCTTGTTCATCATCAAATGATAAACCCAACAAAGGTGAGTCTTCAGAAAATACTGATAAAAAACAAAAGATAGTTGCATGGGCATGGGATAAAAATTTTAATGTAGCTGCTCTTGAAGAGGCAAAAAAGATATATAATAAAGATAATGCAAATGTTGAAATTGAAATTGTTGAAATTGCACAGAATGATGTTATTCAGAAACTCAATACAGGTCTTAGCTCTGGTACAACAAGTGGCTTGCCAAATATAGTTCTTATTGAAGACTATAGAATTCAAACTTTTTTAAAAGCATATCCTGGTAGTTTTAAAGAATTAACCGATGTAGTTAAATATGATGATTTTGCTAGTTATAAAAAAGATTTCATGACTATGGATGGTAAATCCTATGGCATTCCATTTGATACAGGTTCGGCTGTATTGTACTATAGAAAAGACTATGTAGAAGATGCAGGGTATACTGAAGCTGATATGCAGGACTTGACATGGGAAAAGTATATTGAGATTGGTAAGGCAATCAAGGAAAAGACAGGTAAGCATATGCTTTCTATAGATCCTAATGATATTGGATTGTTTAGGATTATGATGCAATCTGCAGGTAAATGGTATGTAAAAGAGGATGGCTCTACGCCTGATTTTGCAGATAACGAGGCTCTAAAGGAGGCTGCTGCAATATGTAAGGAGATGCTTGACACAGGGATTGCAAAAACACATACTGATTGGGCACAGTTTGTCGCAGGCCCGAATACAGGTGAGATTGCAAGTGTCCCGACAGGTTGCTGGTTTACCCCATCTATTATGGCAGAGAAAAGTCAGAGTGGATTATGGCGTGTAGCTCCTATTCCAAAGCTTAGCAAAGCTAAAGATGCAACAAATGCTTCCAACCTTGGAGGATCAAGTTTCTATATCCTCAATGAAATAGATGGCGCAGATGTTGCTACTGATTTTCTTGTAAAGACGTTTGGTTCTGATAAATCTTTTTATGAAACGCTACTGGATAAGCATGGTATAATAGCCACATTTATACCTGTACAAAGCGGAGATGTATATGGTAAGGAAGTAGAGTTCTTTGGAGGACAGAAAATTTATTCTGATGTTTCTGAACTTGCATCGAAGATCCCATCTGTAAACTATGGACTGCACACATATGCTTTTGATGATATTATGAAGGCAGAATTTCAGAATATCATAAATGGAACAGATATTGATACAGCTATGCAAAATGCCCAAAAGCAGGCAGAGTCCCAGGTTAAGTAAGTATGGATTAAAGGTATTTAGGATTCAATTTGGGTTAGAAAAAATTTTCTAACCCAAATTAAGCATTTATATAAAAATACAAAGTCTAGCTTTTGTTAAATAGGTAGGGTGATGGCGATGAAAAAAGATAATTTTATTGGTACGGCAACAGAAAATAGAAGTGGTTGGTTGTTTGTGATTCCTGCCAGTTTATTAATAGTTATTTTTGGATTTTATCCTATGATTAAATCCCTTATTACTTCTTTTAAAACTGGAATGGGCAATAATCTGGTATTTACCGGTGCATCAAACTATATCAGATTATTTCAAGATCCTGTTTTCAAAGAAGCCGTTAAAAATACATTAATTTATCTTGTAATACAGGTTCCGATTATGACTGTACTGGCAATGCTTAATGCAGTATTGCTTAATGATAATACACTAAAGGGTAAAGGCTTTTTTAGAACTGCACTATTCCTGCCAAGTGTAACATCCCTTGTTGCATATTCGGTTTTATTTAAGAGTTTATTTGCGGCAGATGGATTATTCAATAAATTTCTTCTTGCTATAAATGTGGTGAACAAGCCAATTCCTTGGTTAACTGACCCATTTTGGGCAAAGGTGACAATAATTATAGCAATTACATGGCGCTGGACAGGATATAATATGATATTTTATCTAGCTTCATTACAGAATATAGATCCTTCGATATATGAAGCAGCAAAAATTGACGGTGCCTCTGGCTTTACACAGTTTTTTAAAATAACGGCACCAATGCTAAAACCTATTATACTTTTTACAACGATAATGTCAACAAATGGGACATTGCAAATATTTGATGAAGTGGTTAATATAACGGCAGGCGGACCGGCAAATGCTACGTTAAGCATATCACAGTATATATACAATCTATGTTTTAAATATACTCCGAACTTTGGATATGCTTCAGCAGTATCATATTCCATCGTTATAATGGTAGCAGTTTTATCTTTTATCCAGTTTAGAGTAGCAGGTGATGAAAATGATTAAAACAAAGATTAAAAAAGTTTTGAAGTATATGTTCTTGATCATTGCTTCCATTTTAGCAGTGTTCCCATTCTTTTGGATGATTGTAAGTGCTACTAATAAATCTGTTGATATAACAAAGGGTAAGCTGACCCCTGGCTCTGAACTCATAAATAATATAAATACACTATTTATTAGTACGTATATGCTTAGGGGTATGATAAACTCGCTGATTATATCTACTATAACAACATGCATTGCGTTATTTATATCTTCAGTTGCAGGATATGGATTTGAAATTTTTCATAGTAGAAGACGGGGGAATCTTTTTAATTTGTTACTTTTGTCGATGATGATACCGTTTGCTGCATTGATGGTACCCCTATATAGAATGTTTGCTAAGTTTGGACTATTAAACAATTATTTGGCTGTAATTATTCCATCTGTTGCTACGGCATTTTTAATATTTTTCTTTCGCCAAAATACAAAATCTTTTCCAAAGGAAATTTTGCATGCTGCAAGGGTGGATGGACTCAGTGAGTTCGGAATTTTTATAAAGATATATATACCTACTATGAAATCTACCTATGCAGCTGCTGCAATTATTACTTTTATGAATGTTTGGAATAGCTATCTATGGCCCCTTATTGTCTTACAGTCACCTGAGAAGATGACATTGCCGCTTATTATTTCAACACTTAACTCCTCCTATTATCCAGATTTTGGGATGATAATGGTGGCTATAGTAATTGCCACTATTCCTACGGCATTGATATTCTTTTTAATGCAGAAACGCTTTGTTGAGGGTATGTTAGGTTCAGTTAAATAATGTTAATAATAGCATGGAGAGGAGAATTCTCCATGCTATTATTTTTTAAAAAAAGATGATATAATAATTCAAAATATCTAAGAGGTATTTTTAAGAGTTAATGGGCAAAGGATAATACTAAATATCAAAGTAATATTGGAGGTGCGTTGAGTGAGCATATGGCATGATATATCACCCGATAGGGTAACACCTGAAAAATTTATAGCAGTTGTGGAGATTGCAGCAGGTAGCAAGAAAAAGTATGAGCTAGATAAGGATACGGGATATATAATTCTTGATAGGGTGCTTTATACTTCAACCCATTATCCTGCAAACTATGGTTTTATACCTAGGACTTATTCCGACGATGGTGATCCTTTGGATGTACTTATATTATGTCAGGAAAAGCTGGATCCATTGGTATTAGTGGAATGTTATCCAATTGGTGCTATTGTAATGATGGATGGAAATGACGAAGATCAAAAAATTGTGGCGGTACCGGTAAGCGATCCTGCCTTTAATGATTATACAGATATAAAGCAGCTCCCGCCTCATATAATGGAAGAGTTTTCTCATTTCTTTGAGCGATATAAAGAGCTTGAACTTAAATATACTAGTGTGCAAAAGGTTCTAGGTCGTAAGGAGAGTATGGAGATAATAAAAGATTCTATAAAATTATATGAGGATACATTTAAGTAAAAATATTAAGGTAGTCCACAAAAGGACTACCTTAATATTTTTTTATAAAAAGGTTAAAATGTCGTATCGTCTATACTATTTAACCATTTTTCTATGGGCACCATGATCTCCTGTATACATCCGTCTTCAAAGGGCGATTTGAGATTGGCGAGTTTTACAAGTTCAAGAAATGACATGGTGCCTCCTGCCTTGCAAAGCCTTATATAATCTGACCATGCAGCAGAATGGTTTTCTAATGACTTTTTCCAAAACTGAAAAGCACATACCTGCGCTAGCGTATAGTCTATATAATAAAATGGAGATTCGAATATATGCATTTGCTGGAACCAATAGCCCCCTCGGTGTAGAAAGTCGTTATCATCATAGTCTCTGTGGGGAAGATATTTTTTTTCTATACATCTCCAAGCCTGTTTCCTTTCTGCAGGGGTGGCATCGGGGTTCTCATATACAAAGTGCTGAAATTCATCCACCGTTACTCCATATGGGATAAATTGTAGTGCATCTACTAGGTGAGCGAATTTATATTTTGTATCATCATCACCAAAGAACAAATGCATCCAGGGCCAGGTGAAGAATTCCATGCTCATGGAATGTATTTCTGCTGATTCGCTTGTGGGGAAATAATATTCAGGTATTAAATATTTACGGCTGCAATATACTTGGAATGCATGTCCTGCTTCATGTGTGAGTACACCTACATCTCCAGAGGTCCCGTTAAAATTTGCAAATATAAATGGGGCCTTATATTCACTTATAAAGGTGCAATATCCTCCGCCTGCCTTGCCTTTTTTACTCTCCAAATCAAGAAGGCCATATTCCGTCATATAGTTAAAGAATTCTTCTGTTTCTGAAGATAATTCATGATACATGGTGCGAGCCTTAGATACCTGCCATTTTGCATCTCCCAATGGCTTTGGATTTCCTGTTTTAAAATTTAGGCTTTCATCATAATATTTTAAATCGTTAAGACCCAATCTGTTTCTTTGTCTATCATATAGTTTCGTAGTTATAGGAACTATATATTCAAGTACCTGATTTCTGAAATTTGCTACCATGTTAGCATCATAGTCAGAGCGTTCCATGCGTGCATATCCTAGCTCTACAAAGTTTTTATAACCTAGTTTTTGTGCTATTTTTGTACGTATCTTTACTAGTTTATCATATATACTATCGATTTCGTCTTCATGTTGGGTGAAAAATGCATATCTCGCATTGTATGCCTTTATACGCATATTCCTATCCTTAGATGCTTGGAATGGAATCATTTGAGATAGATTACGGTCTTTGCCTTCGAATGGAATCTTTGCAGAAGCGATAAGTTTTACATATTTACTAGATAGCTGGTTTTCCTTTTGTAGATCATTGATTATCTCCGGAGAGAAGGTTTTAAGTCCTAGTTCGGCCAAGGTAAGGAGTTGTTTACCCCATTTTTCTTCTATTTTATTCCGATATTTAGAATTAACAAGGGACTTATAATATTTGTTTATTGAATCTTCATACAATGGTACTACTTCATCAAAATAGTCATTTTCCTTCTCGTAAAAAGGATCCTCTGTGTTTATGGTATGGCGTATGGTAGCTATTTGCCACATGGTTTCAAATTGGCTGCGCAATCTGTTTATTTTTACTATAAGCGCATCTTGTTCCTTGAATGTAGATGCAGTTTCAAAGTCCTGTATAAGGGTGTTTAGGCTATGGGTGAATTCTTCTATCTTTGGCCTTTCGTATTTGAATTCACTAAAATGCATGTGTATCACCTTTTCCTTCCGTTTATATTTATTGACCTATATAGATAATACTGTTAGTGTATAATTTTCATGGGCATTGGGTATTAGATTCCAAAAAGAGGAAGACCCCCACTAAGGGGGCCTTCCATATGCATAGTCAATCCTATATAATGTAATCAACAACGAAAAACATTAAGGAG
>NZ_RXHQ01000043.1 GCF_004138105.1 Xylanivirga thermophila
TACAATTAGAATTAGCCATAGCGAGCACCTCACTGTATTATTTTTTTTTGGTTAAAAATATTATACATGATTTTCTCGCTATGGTTCTATATTTTTTTGGTGTTGCATTTAATTATACAACGAACCTAGAATTACGAATTTAAAGTTTTTTATAAAAATAGTAGACAATCTCATTACCATATGATATTATATAAAAAAAGATATGGGCCTTTAATTCAGTCCCGTGAGGCTGGTAAGGTATTGAGTTTAGAATTTTTGTTTAATATATTTGTATATTATGCCTTACCAGTATAACGGTAAGGCTTTTTTGATAGGGGGAAAAGTTATATGATTGAAAAAGCACAAATAATGGATGAAGTGGCTATTAACAGAGCACTATCTAGGATAGCCCACGAAATTATTGAACGAAATAGAGCTATTGAGGATGTAGTACTTATAGGCATTCAGAGGAGAGGCGTACCACTGGTACATCGTCTAGCTGAACGCATAAAAGAATATGAGCATATAGAATTGCCTGTAGGAATTTTAGATATAACTCTCTATCGAGATGATTTATCTGTTTTAGCTGAACATCCAATTATAAATAGTACTGATGTACCATTTGACATAAATGAAAAAATAGTTGTAATGGTAGATGATGTACTATACACTGGGAGAACTGCCAGGGCTGCTATGGATGCTTTAATAGATATGGGCAGGCCAAAATCCATTCAGTTTGCCGTTCTTATCGACAGGGGACATAGAGAGTTGCCCATAAGAGCAGATTATGTAGGAAAGAATGTTCCTACTTCAAAAAATGAAATTGTTAATGTGCAAGTTGAAGAAATTGATAAAATTAATAGGGTAATTATAACAGAAAAATAAACTCCCTTTAATACAGTCCAGAGAGGCTGTCAAGGGCGTTCGGATATCTAATGCCTTGACAGTAAAATGTCAAGGCATTTATTTTGCTTCAATATAACCAATCTTTATATTTTAAACCGGAATATTACAAAACAACCTCAGAAAGAAGGGAAACATATGGCGCTACAAAATAAAGATCTCTTGGGACTACGCAGTATTAGCGAGGATGAAATAGAAGAAATTCTTGACAATGCAGAAATTATGAAACATATATTACTTAAAAACAATAAAAAAACTCCCCATCTTCAGGGTAAATCCATAGTTACACTATTTTATGAAAACAGTACTCGTACACGCCTATCATTTGAACTTGCAAGTAAATACATGGGTGCCAGTGCTGCAAATATATCAGCAACATCCAGTAGCGTGGCAAAGGGAGAATCTCTCATTGATACTGCCAGAACAATACAAGCCATGGGAACCGATGTAATAATAATACGCCATCCAATGGCCGGTGCTCCAAGCCTTATAGCTAAAAATATAGATGCATCCGTCATAAATGCAGGAGATGGAATGAACGAACATCCTACGCAAGCCCTTTTAGATATGTTTACTATTAGGGAAAAGTTGGGTACTTTTGATGGTATAAAAGTGGCTATAATAGGTGATATTTTGCATAGCCGAGTTGCCAGAAGCAATATATGGGGGCTTACTAAACTTGGCGCTGAGTTGAAAATAGCAGGTCCTCCGACACTGCTACCTGTAGAACTGGATAAAACGGGTGCAAAGGTATTTTATAGTGCAAAGGACGCTATAAGGGACGCAGATGTAGTTATGGGACTTCGAATACAAAAAGAACGGCAACAAAAAGGATTATTACCCTCTTTGAGAGAATATTCCCAACTATTTGGTATAGATGAAGAAAAATTATCATACGCAAACAATGATGCAATAATTATGCATCCAGGTCCCGTAAATAGGGGTGTTGAATTAACATCAAATATAAGAGATTGCAATGTTTCTGCCATTGATGAACAGGTAACCAATGGAGTTGCAGTACGTATGGCTATCCTATATCTTATTACAAGGAAAGGAGAAAATAAAAATGTTGTGTATTAAAAACGGCACCATTGTAGATGGAATAAATGATAAAGCTTTTAATGCAGATATATTGATTAATGATGGCAGGATAATAAAGATCTCAAAAGAAATAGATGCAGAAAATTATAAGACTATAGATGCAGACAATATGTATATAATACCTGGACTAGTAGATGCTCACTGTCACTTAAGGGAACCGGGATTTGAATATAAAGAAGATATAGCTTCAGGGACTAGAAGTGCAGCAGCTGGTGGTTTTACCAGCATAGCTTGCATGGCAAACACTAATCCTCCAATAGATAATGCAGCTATAGTTAGTTTTATAAAATCTAGATCAAGATCTCAAGGAATAGTTAAAGTATATCCTATAGGAGCCATAACTAAAGGTTTACAAGGTAAAGAGCTAACTGAGATGGGCGATTTAAAAGAAGCCGGGGCAGTAGCTTTGTCAGATGATGGATATCCCGTATATAATCCAAATATTATGCAATTGGCTCTTCAATACGCAAAAATGTTTAATTTTCTTCTAATCTCACATTGCGAAGATATGGATTTAGTTGGAGATGGAGTTATGAATGAAGGATATATGTCCACTATACTAGGCCTTAAAGGTATACCAAGGGCTGCAGAAGAGATTATGGTAGCTCGAGATATTATATTAGCAGGGACACTTGATGCTCCTATCCATATTGCCCATGTAAGCACCAAGGGCTCTGTAGAGATAATAAGGCAGGCTAAAAAAGCAGGTATAAAAGTAAGCTGCGAAACTGCTCCGCATTATTTTTCAGCTACTGATGAATGGATAGAAGAATACAACACAAATGCAAAGGTTAATCCACCATTGAGAACTAGTGTTGATGTAGAAGCAATAATAGAAGGACTGAAAGATGGAACAATAGATATAATAGCTACAGATCATGCACCCCATAGCATCGAGGATAAAAATACAGAATTTGATCTAGCTACCAATGGTATATCAGGATTTGAAACAGCCTTTTCCCTGGCATACACTAACCTAGTGCATACAGGTATATTAAGCATGCCTCAACTAATAGATAAAATGTCATCAACTCCCGCCAGGTTGTTGAACATCCCCGGAGGAAAACTAATGGAAGGCGAAATGGCTGATATAACCATAGTAGATCCTAATGGATCTTATACCGTAGACACAAACAGATTTTATTCAAAGGGAAAAAATTCACCATTCGATGGATGTAAATTGAGGGGAAAAATCCTATATACAATAGTAGATGGAAATATAGTTATGGAGAAAGGTAAAATTTGCTTATAAGGAGGATAAAAACATGATAGATAAACTTATAAGAAAGATATTGGACAAAAAAAGTTGTGTCCTAGTCGGACTGGATACTAGGTTGGAATATGTTCCGGCATGTATTGTAGATAGATATTGTAAGGGGAATATTACATTTGAAGGGGCATCTAAAGCTATTTTAGAGTTTAATAAGAGAATAATAGATATGGTATATGAATATGTACCAGCAGTAAAGGTACAAATAGCCTATTATGAGATGTATGGCCCTGCAGGTATAGAAGCTTTTAGAAATACATGTCAATATGCAAAAAACAAGGGGCTTATAGTAATTGGAGATGTAAAGCGCAATGACATAGGCTCTACTGCAGAGGCCTATGCCGATGCCTATTTAGGTAGGACAGGGCTTATTAACACCAAAGAAGCAGCTTTTGATCTTGATTTTATAACTGTTAATCCATATTTAGGAATAGATGGCATAGCACCTTTTATAGATGCCTGCATCAAATATGATAAGGGCATATTCATATTAGTAAAGACATCCAATTCTTCTTCAGCTCAGCTTCAAGATTTACAAGTAAAAGATAAGAAACTTTATGAAATAGTAGCCCAATATGTAGATAAATGGGGGAAAAAGCTAAAAGGCCAAAATGGCTACAGTAGTATCGGAGCAGTAGTTGGGGCAACCCATCCTGAAGATGCCAGACACCTTAGAAATATTATCCCAAACGCATACTTTTTAGTGCCTGGGTATGGGGCTCAGGGAGGTACTGCTCGTCATATAACGGGATGTTTTAATCCCGATGGACTAGGTGCCGTTGTAAATGCCTCTCGCAGCATTATATGTGCATATAAAAATCCATTATGGAAAGATAAATTTTCATCTTCTGAATTTGATAAAGCGGCGCTGGCGGAAGTTATTAGGATGAAGAATGACATAAACGAAGCAATATTAAAATCAAAGGAGGTGGATTTATGCCCAGAAATATGAATATAGAGAAGGTACTGGTAATAGGGTCTGGACCTATAATAATAGGGCAAGCAGCTGAATTTGACTACGCAGGTACTCAGGCTTGCAGAGCCCTTAAAGAGGAAGGAATACAAGTCGTACTGGTAAATAGTAATCCTGCCACCATAATGACTGATGTAAATATGGCTGACAAAGTATATTTAGAGCCATTAAATATATCAACATTAAAAAATATTATTTTAAAGGAACAACCCGATAGCATTTTACCAACATTAGGTGGCCAAACTGGACTTAATTTAGCTATGGAATTAGCCGAACAAGATTTTTTAGATAGCAATAACATAAGACTATTAGGTACCTCTATGGATACTATAAACAAGGCAGAGGACAGAGAAGCGTTTCAGCATACCATGGAAAAAATTCATCAACCTATTATAGAAGGTATAATAGCTCATAATATTGAAACCACCATAAATTTTGCTAAAAATATAGGGTATCCTGTTGTAGTACGTCCAGCATATACACTAGGTGGAACTGGTGGAGGTATAGCACAAGATGAGAACGAACTTATAGAGATAGCCAGCGATGGATTGAGGTTGAGTAGAGTGCATCAAATTCTTGTTGAGAAATCCGTTGCCGGATGGAAAGAAATTGAGTTTGAGGTTGTACGGGATAGAAAAGGTAATTGCATGTCCATATGCAGTATGGAAAATATCGATCCTGTGGGCATACACACGGGAGATAGCATAGTAGTAGCTCCCGCCCAAACGCTAAATGCTTTAGAATATGAAATGCTCCGTACGGCTGCACTCCGGATCATAGATGAGCTCAAAATAGAAGGTGGATGTAATGTACAGTTTGCCCTTGATCCGTGCAGTATGGACTATTATATCATAGAAGTAAATCCAAGAGTTAGCAGATCGAGTGCACTGGCATCCAAGGCAACAGGGTATCCTATAGCCAGGATAACAGCAAAAATAGCAGTCGGTTATACATTGGATGAGATCTTACATGGAATTTCTAAAAACGGATATATCATTTCTGAACCAACTGTTGATTATATAGTAGTTAAAATCCCCAAATGGCCTTTTGATAAGTTTGTAAAGGCCGATAAAAGACTAGGAACTAAGATGAAGGCTACAGGTGAAGTTATGGCCATAGGTTCAAGCATTGAAGAAGGACTTTTAAAGGCTATCAGGTCTTTAGAACTAGGCATAGATTCACTTGATGCGCCAAAATTTAAGAACTTTACAGACGCGGAAATAAAAAATCGATTACATGAAAAAACCGATGAGCGTATCTTTATAGTGGGAGAAGCCTTAAGGCGCGGTATGGATATAGATATGGTATATCGATATACCGCCATAGATAAGTTTTTTATAGGTAAAATATATAATATAGTTAAAATGGAAGAAGCACTAAAAAATTGTGATGTTTTAAGCTTAAAAGCTGATATATTGCTTAAAGCAAAGGAGATGGGTTTTACAGATAATACCATAGCAAGATTTACAGATACAATAGAAGAACGTATATATAACATACGGAAGAGTTTCCGTATATATCCAGTTTATAGAAAGATAGATACCTATGCTAAACATTTGAAATCTGCTGCACCTTATTACTATTCGACATACCTTGGGCAGGATGAAATGAATGTAAGCCATAATAAAAAGGTAGTAGTACTCGGTTCGGGGCCAATTAGAATAGGACAGGGCATAGAGTTTGATTATTGTTCAGTCCATGCAGTATGGGCATTAAAGGAGATAGGTTTTGAAACTATCATAATAAATAATAATCCTGAAACAGTAAGTACCGATTTTGATACGGCAGATAAATTATATTTTGAACCCCTTACGCCTGAAGATGTAATAAATATATTAGAACGGGAAAAACCCCTTGGAGTAATGATACAGTTTGGGGGTCAAACTGCTATAAAATTGGTAGAAACTCTACATCAGGCAGGATATAAAGTACTAGGAACACATCCTAAAGCCATCAATCAGGCAGAAGATAGAAAAGAGTTTGATATGCTTTTAAATAAACTCAATATAAAAAGACCAAAAGGTACCACTATATTCACTACCAGTGAAGCTATAGATGCAGCTGAAAGACTTGGTTATCCAGTCCTTATAAGACCGTCATATGTATTAGGAGGTCAAGGGATGCAAATTGCCCATAGTAACGATGATATAGAGGAATATATGGGTATAATAAATCGAACAAAGCAGGATCATCCCATATTGATTGATAAGTATCTAATAGGGAAAGAGATAGAGGTAGATGCAGTATGTGATGGAGAAGATATATTAATTCCTGGTATCATGCAACATATAGAACGAGCGGGAGTACATTCGGGAGATAGCATCTCAGTATACCCGCAACAAAGCCTATCAAAAGCTACTGTAGATAAAATAGTGGAGTATACAAAAAAGATAGCTGTAGAACTAAAAGTTAAAGGACTTATCAATATACAGTTTGTAGAATACGATAACGAAGTCTATATCATAGAGGTAAATCCCCGTTCCAGTCGTACCATACCTTATATAAGTAAGGTTACAGGTATACCTATGGTGAATCTAGCTACCAGGGCAATGATGGGTTATACCATTAAACAGTTGGGTTATGGTATAGGTTTAGCCCCAAAACGCAATATTGTGGCTGTAAAAGTCCCTGTTTTCTCATTCGAAAAATTACCTCAGGTAGAAACTAGTCTAGGCCCAGAAATGAAATCTACCGGTGAAGTGCTTGGTATTGGTAAAAATTTATCAGAAGCCCTATATAAAGGTCTTATAGCTGCTGGATATAATTTTGCAAAGACAGGCACCGTTCTTATTACAGTTGCGGATTATGATAAACAAGAGGTTGTACCACTTGCAGCAGAGCTGGAAAAGCTAGGCTTTGATATACTGGCCACAGGGGGTACTGCCCATGTACTCATATCTAACTATATTGCTGCCAGTGTAGTAAACAGGATAAGTGAATCTCATCCCAATATAGAGGACTTTATAGAACAAGGGAAAATTCAAATGATTATAAATACACCTACTAAAGGTAGGATACCACAAAGGGACGGATTTAAAATACGAAGGAAAGGAGTAGAATACGGAATACCATGTTTTACATCATTGGATACGGCAAAAGCCTTTATAAACAGCATGAAGCTAAGCCTATCCGGGGAAGAAATGCATACTATTTCATTACAACAATTGGAGGATATGAGATGAATAAAACTGAAATATGCACTATTTTATCTAATACACAAATAGCCCAAGGTATATTCAAAATGGGTATTAAGAGTAGAAATATATGTAAAGAAGCTATACCTGGACAATTTTTACATGTACAGATACCTCATGATAGCTCCCTTATTCTAAGAAGACCCATAAGTATAAATGATATAGATATGGAAGAGGAAAGGGTGGATATAGTATATCAGTTGGTAGGAAAAGGTACTAATATTTTATCAACATTACAAGCAGGAGATTGTATAAATGTGCTTGGGCCGCTTGGAAACGGATTTATACAACCGAAAACGTATAACAATATATATATAATAGGTGGAGGTTGTGGAGTAGCTCCATTAAAATTCTTTGTAAACAAACATAAAGACAAACACCTATCCTGCTTTTTAGGATATCGAAATAGAGAATCGTCCTACCAAATTGAAGATTTTCAAATGATGTCAAGTGATGTACGCATATGTACGGATGATGGGAGCCTAGGATACAAGGGGTTTGTAAATGACATATTAAGTGAAGCACTAAATTATACTGATGCTGACCTCATAGTAGCATGTGGACCTATTCCCATGTTAGTAGGGATACAAGCATTATCAAACCGATATGATATACCTTGTCAAATATCATTGGAAGAGCGCATGGGATGTGGTGTAGGCGGGTGTCTAGTATGTGTATGTAAAATAAAAGCTTCTACTCCTGAAGGTTGGACTTATAAAAAAGTATGTACCGATGGACCTGTATTTTGGGCAAAAGAGGTGGTGTTAGCTGATGAATAACCTAAATGTTGAAATATGCGGCATAAAGCTTAAAAACCCAATAATAGCTGCTTCCGGAACTTTTGGGTTTGGAATAGAGTATAAGGACTATGTAGATTTAAATAAGATAGGTGCAATAGCAGTAAAAGGATTAACCTTAAAACCAAAGGCAGGTAATCCTCCACCACGTATTGCAGAAACTCCATCTGGTATTTTAAACAGCGTAGGACTTCAAAATCCGGGGGTAGATTATTTCATTCAAAATGAGCTGCCTAAATTATCAGAATATGATGTTCCAATAATAGCAAATATAAACGGGAGTACCATAGATGAGTACTGCCAAGTAGCACAAAAGCTCAACGATCAGCCGATTAGCTTCATAGAGCTTAATATATCATGCCCAAATGTAAAAGAAGGTGGTGCAGCCTTTGGAGCACGTCCAGAGAGTATATATAAGGTAACAAAGGATGTAAAATCATGCACTAAAAAACCTCTTATTGTAAAACTTACACCTAATACTACAAACATAGGAGAAAATGCGGCTGCAGCAGAAGAGGGAGGAGCTGATTCCATCTCTCTAGTAAATACGTTTTTAGGTATGGCAATAGATGCAAAAAGCCGTAGACCTATACTAGCAAATATAACAGGTGGTCTATCAGGTCCTGCTATAAAGCCCCTAGCACTTCGCATGGTATGGGAGGCCAACAGAGCAGTTAGCATACCTGTAATCGGAATGGGAGGTATTATGAATGGCGAAGATGTAGTAGAGTTTTTGCTGGCGGGAGCCACAGCAGTTATGGTAGGCACTGCTAATCTAGTAACCCCTAATGCATGTATTAGGATATTAGATGAGTTGAGCCGGTATATGATTGATAATAGCATAAAGGATATAAGCGAATTAATAAATGGAATTATTATAAATTAACCATAAAAGGAGGATAATTATGAATTTCATAAATCAAGAAAGGGTACTTGAAATATTTAAACAAACCGGTGTTTTGATGGAAGGACATTTTTTATTGACATCTGGCAGACATAGCGATCAATATTTGCAATGTGCAAAGGTGTTTCAATACCCAGAATATACAGAAGAGTTATCTATTGCATTATCTAAACATTTTAAAAACCTAAAAATAGATATAGTAATTGGACCAGCCATAGGAGGTATAATCTTTGCATACGAAATGGCCAGATGTTTAAACGCAAAGGCAATGTTTGCCGAAAGACAAGAAGGTGATATGGTTCTTAGAAGGGGTTTTGATATACCTGAAGGTACTAATGTTTTAATAGTTGAAGATGTTGTAACCACTGGAGGATCTGTTAAAGAAGTAATAGAACTGGTAAAAGGATACAAAGGTAATGTGGCGGGAGTAGCTACACTAGTTGACAGAAGTAATGGTACAGTAGAATTTGGAGCAGAGTATAGGGCAGCCATCACATTAGATGTAAAATCCTATACACCTGAAAACTGCCCTATATGCAAATCCGATATACCTTTAGTAAAGCCTGGCAGCAGATCATTCCTTCGATAAATGTTTTATTAAGTCTTCATCAGGAGTTACGTAGATGGTATTATATATATCGTATATTACCATACCGGGTTTAGCAGCATTTGGTTTTTTTACATTTTTCTTAGGACAATAATCTACTGCTACATTGCTAGATAAACGACCCTTGCTAAAGAAAGCAGCAAGATGTGCAGCTTCCAATAATGTTTTATCTGGCACTTCCTCACCATTAGTTTTTATTATTACATGGGAACCAGGTATGGTTTTTACATGTAACCAAATATCTCTACCGCTTGCTATTTTTAATGTAAGATAGTCATTTTGTATATTGTTTTTACCTACAAAGATATCAAAACCATCTGAAGATATAAAATGATATGGCTTTGATATCTTTGTATTTTGTCGTTTTCTTATATTCTTCACTTTCTTTTTAATGTATCCTTGGGATATAAGCTCTTCTTTTATCTCCTCAAGTTCATCATATTCAGTGCATTTTTCCAGATTATGCAACTGGTTTTCTAAATACTCTATCTCTTTCTTATTTTCAGCAAGCTGCTTAGATACCATTTTGCTGGCGGTTTTTAATTTGTTATATTTTTTATAGTATAGAGCAGCGTTTTGGGCGGGAGTTTTTCCCCTATCTAAAGGAATTTTTTCTTTTTTTCCTGCTTCATCATAATAGTTTATAAGTTCTATACTATCAATTCCCTGATGTATTTGATATATATTTGCCGTTAAAAGTTCACCCCATAATTTATATAGACTACTTTTCTTTGCCTCCTTCAATTCATTATATTGTATATCAAGCTTTTTATAGCACCTGTCTAGATGCGTCCTTATAATCTTATATAAATTTGATGAATGTTGCTTTAATCTATCGATCTTATCCTTATTGGCATAAAGCTGTTCTATAGCTTCTGACGGACTATTTACAGCAATTTGCATTTTTAAATCATACTGTTCGTAAAAGAAAGGCAGTATATCCTTTTGTGCGTTATTGGAATCTTGCAATATAAACGGAGCGAAATGTTCTTCAGAAACTTCCTTGAAAAAATTTAAAAAGCTGTTTACTGCATTTTCTTTATCATTATCGTTTAGTTCTTTGATAATTAGCATGTTACTATTTCCTACCGCCCTGTATACGATTTCCTTCGCTGTGATTTTAGAAACACCCGCAAAAGATTGAAAAATAACATTATCGAGTTTTTTATCTTGGTTTTTATCCTGAAATAATATATTGATCAATGTATCCCTATTCATATTTATAGGGCTTATCTTTCCCCGGGCAGGAGGATATACATATTCATTTCCTGGCAAAACTTCCCTTATTCTGCTCATATCGCTAGTTACATGCCTTATACAGTCTATAATTTTATTTTCTTCATTCACTAGAATAATATTACTGTGTTTTCCCATTATCTCTATTATAAGCTTCTTTATCGACATATCTCCTAATTCATTTATACTTTGGATATGAATCTCCACTATTCTTTCAAAATTTGGTTGAACTATATCCACTATTTTACCACTTAATATATGTTTGCGTAGTACCATACAAAATGCAGGAGCCACTTGCGGATTTATTTTGCTTGTTCCTGTTATATGAATTCTGGCATTGTTTGCACTTGCTGACATAAGTAATTTGTAATTTTTTCCTCCACATCGTATAACAATATTTATCTCATCCCGCTCCGGCTGATATACTTTTTCTACTTTACCACCTAATAATTTAGCTTTTAATTCAGTAATTATACATGATAACATCACACCGTCTAAGGCCATATATATCCCTCCTAAAATAATCTACTTTACAATAATTAAAGGATAAAGAGTTTCAATTTATTATACTATTACTTTATATCAAATACAAACAAAACTGCTCTATATACACGATTATATGGATTTTATATAAAATATATGGTAAAATATCAAAGTGTTATACATACTCACCATAAATGTTTAATATAAATATTATCAAGAAGTAACTAAGGGGGGAGTCTATATTGTATAGCAGAAAGACTATATTTATTATTTCCATAATGTTATTAACTATTATGTTTTTAGGAGGATGTAAGTCATCACAAAAGAATAATTTAGATAGTGAAACTCCAGATGGTAATGTGTTAACTAATAACATCCAGGATGATAAACAAGATACAAATCTTAGAGAAACGATATTATATTATCAAAATGACGATGGTTATCTTGTCCCAGTAATGCGTAAAATTCCTTGGGAAGAAGGTATTGCAAAAGCTGCCCTATCCTATATGATGGATACTAAAGAACAGCAAAAAGATCTCATGGCAATGGGACTTAAGGCGTTAATGCCTGGAAATACGGAGATAAACGGTCTATCAATAAAAGATGGTTTAGCAAAAATTGATTTTAAGAATGATACTGTTCAATTTGAAAATCCAGTATCTGAAAGTAACATGGTGCAGGGTATAGTACTCACTCTATGTGAATTTCCTGCAATTGACAAAGTGCAATTTATGTTTGATGGTAAGATAAAGCAAAGTATGAAAAATGGAACGGATGTAAGCAAACCTCTTGCTCCTCAAGATATAAATTTAGAAATGGGGCAAAATATAAAAAATGGAGAAGGAAAACTTACAGTGTTTTTCCACAGCACATCAGATACACAATATGACTATCTTGTGCCCGTAACTAGGATAATATCAGCATCTGAGCTTGCCCTAGATACAGCTATCGGAGAATTGTTAAAGGGGCCTAAAAGTAGCAATGTATTAAAAATGGATATCCCACAGGGTACAAAACTATTAGATACAAAAATAGAAAACGGAACAGCATACATAAACTTCAATAAGGAATTTAGTGCCTTGGGAAATGAGCCTAGAAGTGAAGCTATTGTAATGAAATCTATTGCTATGACTGCAAAACAATTCTCCGGCGTTGATTATGTTAAAATTATGGTTGATGGTAAAGAATATGAAGGTGTAGAGCAGCTAAATCTACCTACATTTGCGAATGAATATTAGTTAAATTTATGGGCTGCCTAAAAGGCAGCCCATAAATTTAACCGATATATTATTAATTATAAAATTTAGGAGGAAAAACCAATGGAAATAGTAGTAGCTACGCACAATCAAGGGAAGTTAAGTGAAATTAAGCATATATTTAAGGATCTACCCATAACAATACTAAGTCTAAAAGATTTAGGCATTAGCATCGATACTGTTGAAGACCAAATATCATTTGAAGGAAATGCAATCAAAAAGGCTATGGAAACTATGAAATTAACAAATAAGATTACCTTAGCAGATGATTCTGGTCTAGAGGTGGAAGCACTTGGTGGACAACCAGGTATTTATTCAGCAAGATTTGCAGGCCCTAATGCAAATGATGAACAGAATAATATAAAACTACTTAAAATGCTTGAAAATACACCTATTAAAAAACGTAAAGCTCAATTTAGATGCTGTATGGCATTGGTATATCCTAGTGGAAAAATAATAACAACAAATGGAATATGCCATGGAAAAATAGGATTTAAACCTGTGGGTAATAATGGATTTGGCTATGATCCACTCTTCATTGTAGATGGTCTAGAAAAAACTTTTGCAGAATTACCTGACGGTCAAAAAAATCTAATAAGCCATAGAGCTATCGCACTAAAAGAATTGCGTAATGTTTTATTCGAAGAATTAAAATCTTAAAAGTAAAGGAGATAGTTATATTAACCATGAAAATAGCAATAATTAGTGACACACACGGCAAACAATTGTCCTTAAGAAATATACTAAATAAAGTAAAAGATGTAGACAGGATATTTCATTTAGGCGATTTTGTAAAAGATGCAGCGTATATACAAAATACCGTAAATGTACCAATAGATTATGTAAAAGGTAATTGTGATTATGATAGTAATACCGACTATTCTAAAATAATAGAATTAGAAGGAAAACGTTTTTTCCTCACCCATGGTCATCTATATGATGGAGCACATAATTTCAATAAAATGCTTAATACTGCAAAAAGATCAAACATAGACGTTTTTTTATTTGGGCATACACATATTCCTAAGATAGAACATATAGAGGATAAGCTGTTTATAAATCCCGGCAGTCCTTCTCAACCAAGGGGAGGGTATAGACCAACAATAGCCATTATAGAGTTAGTTAACCAAAATATAACCCCTTGGATTGTTAATGTGTAAGTATTATAATGATATTAAGAGATAATTTAACGTAATTGAGAAATTTGGCGATTTTGTCAGTTGACCTATCAATTAGTTTGCAGTATACTAAAACTCGTCGCCGAGATGCGAGTCCGAATTGGTCAAAAAAAGTTAAAAAAAACTATTGACAACCGGTACTCGATAGTATATAATCTTTGATTGTCGGCATGATATGCGGGTGTAGTTCAATGGTAGAATTCCAGCCTTCCAAGCTGGTCGTGTGGGTTCGATTCCCATCACCCGCTCCATTTTGCGCCTGTAGCTCAGTTGGATAGAGCAACGGACTTCTAATCCGTAGGCCAGGGGTTCGAATCCCTTCAGGCGCACCATTTATGGCAAAATGATTTATGTGGTGGGTGTAGTTCAGTTGGTTAGAGCGCCAGATTGTGGCTCTGGAAATCGTGGGTTCGAGTCCCACCATCCACCCCATGTTGGGGCGTAGCCAAGTGGTAAGGCACGGGACTTTGACTCCCGCATTCGTAGGTTCGAACCCTGCCGCCCCAGCCATATTTGACCCATTAGCTCAGGCGGTAGAGCACTTGACTTTTAATCAAGGTGTCCGGCGTTCGAGTCGCCGATGGGTCACCATCCGTGCGGGCGTGGCGGAATTGGCAGACGCGCTAGACTTAGGATCTAGTGCCGCAAGGCGTGGGAGTTCAAATCTCTTCGCCCGCACCATCCCCCATAATTTTTAAAAATAAATAATTTTAGGTACATGCGGGAGTGGCTCAGTGGTAGAGCGTCGCCTTGCCAAGGCGAATGTCGCGGGTTCGAATCCCGTCTTCCGCTCCATTTTTTTCTTGCGCCCATAGCTCAGCTGGATAGAGTGACAGACTTCGAATCTGGAGGTCGAAGGTTCGAATCCTTCTGGGCGCGCCAGCAAGAAATAAATATTTATGTGGGCCATTAGCTCAGTTGGTAGAGCACCTGACTCTTAATCAGGGCGTCCCGGGTTCGAATCCCTGATGGCCCACCACTTATTCTTGTTGTTATAGTATATGGGTCATTAGCTCAGTTGGTAGAGCACCTGACTCTTAATCAGGGCGTCCCGGGTTCGAATCCCTGATGACCCACCATTCGATCGTAAAACCTCAAAATCATTTGTAGATTTTGAGGTTTTTATGATTAATATTTATTTTTGGAGTGTAATACTATATGTATGATGATATAAACATAAGTCTTTGGGAAATATCTATAAGTCTATCCAGCACTATAGACATGGTAGAACCATCTCTTGTAGGCCATCATAAAAAAGTTGCTTATATAGCTCTTAGTATTGGTAGAGAATTAGGGATAACACAAGATCAGCTTAATGAACTATTTTTAGCAGCTATCTTTCATGATATCGGAGCATTTTCATTAAAAGAAAAGATGTCCGCTTTGAACTTTGATTTTAATGATTCTTATCATCATGCTAACATTGGATATAAACTTTTACGAATGTTTAAACCTTTTAAAAAGGTAGCAGATATTGTACATTTTCACCATATTCCATGGAAATATGGAAATGGATTATATTATATGGGATATAATGTGCATATGTTTAGCCATATTATACATTTATCGGATAGAGTAGCTATTTTGATTAATCATGATGTACCTGTGTTATCACAAAAAGATAAAATATGTCATACTATAGATAATTATAGAAATAATTTATTTAATCCTGAAATAGTAGATGCATTTCTGGAATTAGCTAAAAAAGAATATTTCTGGCTAGATATAACATCCAACTTCCTTGCTGATAGTATAAAACAAATGATAAAATTAGATGATAAAATGTATATTGATATGTATGATTTTGTGGATTTATCTACTATGTTTTCTAAAATGATAGACTTTCGGAGTAAATATACCTCCACCCATTCAAGTGGTGTAGCTGCTTGTGCCAAGATTATGGCTAAACTTGCTGGATTTTCAGAAACTGAATGTACTAAAATCACTATAGCAGCAAACTTACATGATCTTGGGAAATTAGCAATTCCTTCAGAAATATTAAACAAACCTAGCCGATTATCATCTTTTGAATACGATATAATTAAGGGACATCCATTTTATACATATAAAATTTTAAGTCAAATTGAAGGATTTAGCGATATTGCAAAATGGGCATCATTTCACCATGAGCATCTGGACGGTACTGGTTATCCTTTTCATTTAAAAGGTGACGAAATACCGTTAGTTTCTAGAATTGTAGCAATTTCTGATCTTTTTGTTGCTTTAATAGAAAATAGGCCTTATAGAGCTGGCATGGACAAAAAACAGATTATAGATATACTAAAAGAAATGGCTAAAAACAACTATATAGATGCTGATATTTTAGAACTTTTGATTGATAATTTTGACTATATAAAACATATAGTTGAATCAGCTCAAATAGGAGCAATTGATATATATTCAGATACAATTGCATAGTTTCTAATATAATAATCCATACTAAATATAAATGTTTATTTAGACCAGCTAATTAAAGTCAAGTAGTTTTATAAAATAATTTTGAAAGTTTCTTGAGGGTCTTCTTGCAGCAGAAAATTAAAAAATGGCATGGCAATGAGACCACCTAAGGAACATTGATTAAA
>NZ_RXHQ01000044.1 GCF_004138105.1 Xylanivirga thermophila
TCAAGGTTGGGTAGTATTTTCTCGTATACACTCGAAAATCTCCACCCTCCCCTTGACAAGAGGAAGTAAATGGATAAGTATGATTTTCTCAAAAGTGTTGCATTTAATATTGCAATTTAGATTTAAATACAAACGGAGAATTTTCTCCAGATGCACTTAATGATACCACTATATTCTCTGCAGCATATGAACTGATATTCTTTATGGGTAATGATAGAGATATGCTCCGCCCCGCCGTTCCCGTAGGCATATTTATATTTCCAAACAAAGATATTTCCGGATCCAGCTTCTTAAAATAATCCAGATCAGGAAATGTATTTGAATCTGTATTATCGCTTTTAGGCACCGTGTTTAAATATAATGTACATGTTGATTCACCACTAGTATTATCATTATATTTATATTTAAAAGTTATGCTAAGTTCATTTCCAGTCCCCGAATACCTCAACTTTGGAGTAGTAAAAGTTACATCATCATTATTTCCCGATGGAATGTCCTTTATATTTACAATAATATTCTGACCGCTTACTACAGAAAATGAAGCATTTTGGTTTATTACAGCGTATACATTTTTTATATCATTATCAGATATATTTTTTATGAATCCGTTTATAGTAAAAGTATCATTAGTTTTTATAGAATCTACACTCTGAGTATATTTACTTATTAAAATATCATTTCCCTCTGTTGCTCCCGCTCCTGTTGCAAAGACTTGTATCAACATGACCATACATAAAATGGCCGTTATTACTTCACCTATATTCCCCCTTGATTTGGATCTATTTACTTGTTCTATTTTTTGGATACCTCCATCGAGTATGTACACTATCTTGTCTGCATATTGCGCTATATTTAAATCATGTGTAACCAAGACCAGCGTTTGATTATTCTTGCGTACCATAGATGTAATAATATTCATTACCTCCTTTGTAGTCTTTGAATCTAGGTTGCCCGTAGGTTCATCAGCAAAAACAATCTGAGGATTGCCTATAAATGCCCTGGCTATACCAACGCGCTGCTGCTGACCACCACTCATTTGAGTAGGTTTATGTTTTATGTATTTTCCCAACCCCACAGCCTTCAAAAATTCTATGCTCCTTTTATTTCTCATATGTTTAGGCACACCTCTGAAAGCAAGGGGCAAACTAACATTTTCAAGAGCCGTAAGGGCAGGCATAAGGTTGTATGATTGAAATACAAAACCTAAATATCGCTGCCGAAATCTGACCAGATATTTTTCATTCAATTTTTCCACATGTATGCCTTTTATAATGATTTCACCTTTTGTAGGCTTTTCCAGACCTGCCATGAGATTTAGCATTGTAGACTTGCCTGAACCTGATGTGCCTAAAAAACAGCAGATCTCACCCTTATTTATGGTAAGATTTATATTTTGAAGTGCTATTACTTTTTCTTCCCCCAACCTATATATCTTGCTTATATCCTTAAGCTGTATTATTTTTTGATCATTTTCCAAGCTACTCTTCACCTCCCCCCTTTTTCATATTCACTTGTGAAATCATATTACTCGTCTGCTTTTTCTACGACTCTTTTCGCCCTCTTTTCAAAATGCTCCCTGTCCATCATAACAATACGGCCACATCCTGTACATTTTATCTTTACATCCGCTCCCAACCGCATTATGCTCCATGTATCGCTGCCGCAGGGATGTTTCTTTTTAGTCTGTATAATATCTCCTACAGCAAATTCCATCATGCCCTGTCACCCCCCTTTTTATTATTGCCTTCTATTACTACCATCCTTGGATATGCTATTTCTATACCATTTTTGTCCAAGGCCTGCTTTACCAACAGTCTAAGCTCCCTTTCCACACTCCAGTGTTTCATGGGCTGGGTTTTTACCACCATCCTTAAGGTTATACCACTATCGCCAAGCTGTGTTACGCCTAATACCTGTGGGGTTTCTACTATATCCCCATTCTCTTCCCCATAGGATTTTGACAAAATATTTAATACATCCATAGCCTTTTCTATATCTGCTTCATAGGCTATACTGACATCCACTATTGCCAGCGCATTACCACGGGTGAAATTTGTCACCTGCTCTACCTTTCCATTAGGTATTATGGTTAAATCCCCTTGAAATCCCCGTATCTTGGTGATTCTAAGACCTATATCCTCTACTGTTCCTGTAACATCTCCTATGGTAACAAAATCTCCAACTGCATATTGGTCCTCAAATAATATAAAAAAGCCTGTAATGACATCTTTAACTAAATTTTGTGCTCCAAATCCTATCGCTAATCCTCCTATGCCTGCAGTAGCTATTATGGATTCCGCTCTTATACCAAATTCAGGTAGTATACTTGCAACTGCAATAAAGTAGGTAAGGTATCTAAGAATACTCTTTGATAGTGCTTTTAAGGTAGCAGCTTTTTTATCATCCATAGAAAATTTGGTCTTTTTTCTTCTATTGAAAAATCGGTTTATAAACCTACTACCTACCCGTATTATAATCCGAGCCACTATATATACAAATACTATCCTAAGGAGTTTTTCAAAAAATATTACATAGTCTTCTGGTGCTAGTTTTTGAAACCATAAAACAGCCCCACCTTTCATCCCCTCCCAAATCTTTCCCATACACTTACACTCCTTTTCATTAGTTAATCCCCTATGTCATCTCAAGTGCGAAAATATTTTTTTCCATAAGCATATCGTATGATAAAATAAATAACAAGTATTATATCTATAACTATGAATATAATGTTTCCAAAGCATATGCTCTCAAAAAGAGTCCTTTCTCCATAAATGGAAAAGATCCTGATGCCACAATAATAAGAAACCAATCCGTCCAAAATAAATGTAATTATAAATATCATAATGTGAACCACATCGAAAAATAACGCCTCTATCCACTCTAAAATCAAAGTAGCTGACAGCATTGCAAGATTAATTCGGGGACTTATATGGGGGAAATAAAATCTAAATCCTCGAGCCATGGACATGCTAAGCAAAACCGTCCTAATCGCACAGATAATTATTATATAATACCTCACCCATCTTGACCCCTTTTGGAACTTCATTGTTGCTCCTTTCTATAGTCCCTATTATCCAACAACCCCCATAGTCAAAACATCTATGAAACAAAATGATCAAATATCCTTTGCATGATAGTATAATCCTTTGTCATCCTCTCAGGGTGCCACTGTACCCCAAGTACAAAGGTATCATAAGTCCCTTCTATGGCCTCTATTACGCCATCAGAGCTTGATGCAACCACTCTAAAGCCCTTGGGTATATCCTTTACAGCCTGATGATGGAAACTGTTTACCCGTATATTCTTCTCTCCAAGTATCTTATATAGACGACTATCCGGCACTACCTCCACCATATGGCTTCCGAACCATTTTGGCCCCTTTTGATTATGATTTATAGGCTCACCCTTTTCCCATTGGGATGATATATCTTGATACAAGGTGCCTCCAGCTGCTACGTTTAGTATCTGTATGCCTCTACATATACCTAGTATGCGTACATTTCTATCAAGCGCCCGCCTGCACAATTCTAGTTCAAATTCATCCCTTCTAGGATTTACACTACCTATTTTCATATGAGGCGCTTCACCATATAAATATGGATCCACATCCTGTCCTCCAATAAGCATTATCCCATCTACCATATCGAGTATAGATGGGATCTCTTGTATATCATTTCCGGGCAATAATATGGGCATGCCTCCTGCTTTTGTAATAGCCTCTACATATCCTTCGTATATCTTTATGTCATTTTCTTCCCAGTTATAATCACAAGTAATACCTATTATGGTGCTTTTTCTCATGGAGTAGTGCCTCCTATTTCCAACATTATAAATTGATACATGATAATTATACTTTAACCAAAATAATAAATGCTTAATTTTTTATTAAAAAATGGTTAAAATTTATTAATATATTGGCGTATTTCCCATGGAGTAACCTGCATTTGATATTGCTGCCATTCTATACGTTTTGCTTCCACATATCTCTCATAGCAATGTGGACCTAACACTCCTCTTATATATTTATCCTCCTTAAGGGCCTTCATGGATTCATAAAGATTTTTCGGAAGACTTGGAATATGCCCTTCTTTCCTCTCCTGCTTGGTCATGCTATATATATTTCTATTTATAGGCAAAGGAGGAACTATTTGGTTTTTTATTCCGTCTAACCCTGCAGCTAGAGTTACTGCCATTGCAAGATATGGATTGCACGATGGATCGGGATTTCTCAGCTCTATCCTGGTAGATACACCCCTTTTTGCCGGTATCCTTATAAGTGGGCTCCGATTTTTATGGGACCATGCAATATATACTGGCGCCTCATAGCCTGACACTAGTCTTTTATATGAATTAACAAGGGGATTGGTAATAGCCGCCATGGCGGGAGCATGCTCCATAAGCCCTCCTATATAATAAAGCGCATCTTTGCTTAATTGGTATTCCCCGTCCTCATCAAAAAAGGCATTTTCCCCATCTTTAAACAAAGATTGATTTATATGCATACCCGATCCTGGTACTCCGAATACAGGTTTGGGCATAAAGGTAGCATGTAATCCGTGCTTTTGGGCAATTATTCTTACCACCATTTTAAATGTCATTACATTATCTGCTGTGGTTAGGGCATCATCATATTTAAAGTCTATCTCATGCTGCCCCGGAGCATTTTCATGATGTGATGCCTCTATCTCAAACCCCATCTTTTCAAGGGTAAGACATATATCCCGTCTTGCATTCTCCCCTAGGTCTACAGGGGCTAAATCAAAATATTCGGCATTATCCTGGGTAATAGTAGTGGGGTTGCCTTTCTCATCCGTATGGAACAGGAAAAATTCAGCCTCTGGTCCTGCATACATGGTGTAACCCATATCACGGGCTCGATTCAAAACCTGTTTTAAAATATTACGGGGGCAGCCTTCAAAAGGTTTATTATCCGCTGTATATACATCACATATTAGCCTTGCTGTTTTCCCTTCTCCACCGCGCCATGGAAATATCACAAAGGAGTTGGTATCTGGCCTTAAATACATATCCGATTCTTCAATCCGAACAAAACCTTCTATAGACGAACCATCGAACATAATTTCATTATTCAGTGCTTTTTCCAGCTGTTTACTAGTTATGGCCACATTTTTCATAGTGCCAAAAATATCAGTAAACTGTAGCCTTATAAATTCTATATTCTCCCTATTGCAAATCCTTAAAATATCTTCTTTGGTATATTTTTGCATAAGCATATCCACACTCCCATTTTTATAGAATAAAAATATGGTAGTTATTATATCATAAGTTTGCCAGTTTACAATAATTTTTTAACACTATCTACCTGGGCATCGGAGATATCCCCTAAACTATACCGTGCAGTATAATACAAGGATATTAAAGGTTCAATATCCATCTGCCTTTCTCCATACCAATTTGACAGATCATATTGAAGTTCACGGGGTGTTAAAAAAATCTTTAACGAGTACCCTTCAGCTACTGCCCTAAGTACCATCTTTATATATATATACCTTACCCTTTCACTATTATTTTTTAGTTCATCCCATTTAAGGCCTTTGGATAACATATTAGCCAGCCATTTTTTTACCCTATCTACATAATCCCTCCCCACTTTTTTTATATCTATAAGGCTTTCTTTTTCATCTATATATCCTGAAGGTTGTTCATAAATCGCTCTGTTTTTCCCAATTTCCTCTAGCTTTTTTATAAGCTTTTTTATGCCTTTATATATGATCTTACATGCGAAAAATATCAGTATAAATAGCAGTATAATAGCTATTACAGAAAATATTATATCCAGTATCCTACTAAAAAGTGAAGGCTCAGTTGGCTCTGTAAAAGGCTCTATCTGTGGTATACCCCCTTCACTTTCGATTGGGGCACTGCTACTATCAAGCAGACTATTTAAAAATAATATAAATCTATATATCCAGCCTCCTAATAGAGATAATCCCTTCTCTATCCATGTCTTTAATTGGTTAAAAGAGGATATAAAGATCACTATTAACATATTTAAAACTATCAATCTCCTATTTTGTTTAATTACATTGGGCTGTATTTTTACCGCCTCTCCCCTTGATAGGTTTGCATTTTCTAGTTGGCGCCTATTTAGTAGGAAAAACACTAAAGGAATATATATATAAGCCGCTATATTGATCCACTTTGAAAATTCGGCAAGGGATTGAATACGTCCGTAGAGAAAACTCGCTGTAAAATACATCAAAATGCCTATCCAAAACATCTGTTCTGGAAATATCATATCCCATGGCTGCTCTGCAGATAAAATACCCCTATACATATATATAAACGCAACAATAAATATATAAATTATGCGTACTCCCGCCATACCAAACAATAGATATGTATAAGCACTGGAGATGAGCCCGCATAAGATAATGGCAATTATCCTGTGTTTTTTAAAGCACCTTATCAATATCCTTCCACCCAAATATAGTATTGGTATACTGCCTATCCAAATCCATATACTATGGCTGTCTATTGTGTATATGGCAATAGTCAATAATATGGGCAAAAAGGTCAGTACCTCCATACAGCCATATGCTATCCCACGAACTATCCATGATAGTTTATTCGTCTTCATATAACCTACGCCCCTTGCTCCTGATTTTGAAGATGTACAATAGCCAATCCATTTCCATATGCCTTCAGCTTGTCTATCTGTCCCTGCAGCCTTGGGCTTATATAGGGAGTGATCATTATAATATCATAGCCTGACATCCCCCTATCTATATCCTGTTGCAAAAATGTATAGAATGTAATGCTTCTATCTATTATCAATTTTGCCATGGCCTCTAAAATCACCATTACCTGATCATTACCGTTTTTAGGCCATATCCTTACAGGCTCATTTTTACATTCTATAGTATATCCATTACATCCAAACCCCGTTTCTATCCCTTGTGATATGTAGTAACTTGCTAAAGATGCAGCATATGAAATACCCCGCTCAATTAAATCAGTGTCGGTTACCGCATCCCACATCTCCTCGCTTATGTCCATATTCAAATATATAATTATTCTAGGCTGAGCAGTATAGTCCCTCTTATTTACCTGTAACTGTCCTGTTTTTGCCGTAGCCTTCCAGTTTATTTGATTAAACGAATCTCCATATGTATATTCCCTGATACCTGATGTTAAAAAAGGATCATCTATAATCCAACGTCTAACACTTATATCCCCCTGCCAATTGTGACTAGGTATGGGGATTTCTTTTATGGGTACCAATTTGGGATATACCATAAGGCTGGCATCTATAGACATTTCTTTAGATACCTCATCCATGCCAAATAGCTCTCCACATGTAAGTGCTACACTATTTAATGCATAATATCCCCGTTTGATACATTGAATTTTATGGGTCCTTGTAATCCCCGTATAGGGCATGAGAGTAAAAAGGCTTTTATGAAATTGGCCATATTTTATTGAAAGGTTTGCCTGGCTATTAAATTTGAGGGATTCATCCATCTTTGACTCTATCCTAAGCCATGGAAGTGGCAAAAGTTTTCTGTTGTATATCTTCTCTACCATTTGCACTTCCTGGCCTTCAAATACAGCCGGCTGTTTAAAAAACCTGTCATAAAACACTTTTGACAAGCCCCATTTTCTATATATTCTGCCTTCAATGAGCACCATAACTACTGCAATAACTACATACCAAGTCGCACTCATTTTTCATCGCCCGCCTGATTAAATACCTCTTCTGAAGGCACAGGCACATTACGTAATATGTCGTTCAATACTACATTGCTATTTCCATACCTTATACTGGCACTACTTGTAAGAATCATTCTATGGGATAACACTGGTCCTGCCATATATTTTACATCATCTGGTATTACATAATCCCGTTTCTGCAATATGGCATATACCTCAGAAGCCTTTAGAAGGGCCTGACTGCCCCGAGGACTTACGCCTAGTACTACGTCTGTATGTTTCCTGGTAGCCTCAACTATATCTACTATATAGCCTAGTATATCATCTGCTACATATACCTTTGAATAGCTCTCCTGAGCCTTTTTTATATCTTCTACATTAGCTACAGGAGTAATATCTTCAATTGGATTATGTGTTTTAAAACGCTTTAATATATCCATTCCCTGATCTTTGGTTGGATATTGCATATTTATCTTGATAAGGAATCTATCTAATTGGGCTTCTGGAAGTGGAAATGTGCCTTGTGTTTCTATGGGATTTTGAGTAGCTATAACCATAAAAGGTGTATCTAACGTCTTAGTCTCCCCATCCACCGTTACCTGACGCTCTTCCATACATTCAAGTAGGCTAGACTGGGTTCTAGGAGTGGCCCTATTCAATTCATCTGCCAACAATATATTAGTAAATATAGGTCCTGACCTAAATTCAAATTTACCAACTTTTTGGTTGAAATAATTTATACCTGTAATATCTGAAGGCAATAGATCCGGTGTAAATTGTACCCTCTTAAAACTACAATCCAAAGATTTTGCCAAGGTTTTCGCAAGTAAAGTCTTCCCTGTGCCTGGTACATCCTCTAATAGTACATGTCCTGATGATATAAGGGCTACCAATAAAAGATCTATCACTTCATTCTTACCTACTATTACCTTTTTTATGTTTTTCTTTATGCTTGATGCCATATTATAAATAAGATCAAACTCCACCATAATCACCCCAAATCTGTCATCTGTATGATACAGTATATTGTATATTCTATATTCTATATCTAGAAGTTTCAAGAAAATAATATAAAATAAATAAAGGCATCCTTTTTTTGAGGATACCTTATACTTTAACTTTACTTGCCATATTCTTGATGGTTATGTATAGATCAATAATGTCAGCACCTGCAGATATATCCTCCATAGTATATCCCTGATCCAAATACTGCATATAATCTATATTTTGTTCATGTATCCTATCCTTTAATATTTCAGATAGGATATGGCACCTCTCAATATGCGATTCGATATTGGATAAAGTGCGCTCCATTTCCTTTTCCATAACCGATATCACCCCAATTTCATGTTTTTAACTTGTAGAGCAATATATTATAATATCATATGCTATAAGGACTAAATATCCCTTTTGAAAATCCATATAAAACCGCCTGTACCCTATTATTCTGTCCTGTCTTTTTAAGAATTTGACTTACATGGCTTTTTACCGTTGCTTCGCTTATGTATAATTTTTTTGCTATCTCCTGATTTGTATAACTTCGCGCGACCAATTTATAAACCTCCATCTCACGCTGTGTAAGGTTTATACTTTTCCCAATATTATCGTTCCCATCATTTGCCTTTATTATACATCTTATAAAGTCTGGGAAAATACAATATCCGCCTGTATATACCAATTGTGCAATGCTAATTAATTCATCTGGAAGAATATCCTTTGTGATACAAGCATCTGCACCTGAATCTGAAATAAGTCCCTTATCCAGTATATCAAATTCGTCCAGCATTATCATTACTTTTATATTTTTATCTACCTCTTTTATAGCACTACAAGCCTCTAAACCATTGAATACTGGCATACTATAATCTGCTATTACTAGATCAGGTTTTAATGCCTTTGCTTGTTCTACAAGTTGTCTACCATCTGATGCTTGCCCTATTATTTGAAAGCGTTCATCATCAAACACTGCTAAAAGCCCTTGTCTTATTATTTGCTGATCATCTGCTATAATCAATTTGATTGGCATAATAGCCCTCCCCTTTCCTACATTATATGCATGAGCTTAATAATTATTACAATTAAATAATTATTTTTACAAAAGGAGGGCAAAACCCTTTATTTCCCTAATTATTACCCAAAATTTCATTCTACACTATATTATATATTATCACATTTTATATGTTCAAGTCCCATATTTCTTGAAAAAACTCAAAAAAAAGCTGGTTTTCCCAGCTTTTTATCATAATATTAAGTCCTTACCCTTGCCTTTATAGCCATCCGCCTCTCATAAACCTTTTTCTCCTGTGAGATTTTTATAAGCCTTGTAAGCTCAAATATTATAATCAATGATATTGGAAGCACTATAAGGAATATAAATCCTACAGGATTTTTCATAAAGGAAAGTATAAACCCAAGTTTAGGTATTTTAAATAGTACTTTTTCTCCCTTTAAAAATATTAAGCTCCCGTAATCTTCATAATTTTTTTCTATTCCATACTGCCCAAGTTCTACAGTATTTTCCACTTTATATGCGCCTAAAACTGGTATCTCTTCTTGATAATATACACCCCTTATGCCTATGTAGGTAAGGAGCATAATTGATAACAAAAATGCACATATTACTACCTCCATTATGCATGAAAAGAATTTTTTCATAAAATCATCCTCTCTTCTTTTGTCTCCTTCTTCTATTCTATTTCCTTGTCCACTTTTCAGTAAATTATACATAAGTATGAAATATGTTCACACCATGGTATGATATGCCCTCCATTTACAGCCATATTTTTTGTGTTATTATCATTTTTTTGTTTATATTTATCATAAATTATATTATAATAGTTACTTGTAATATGTTTTTAGGAGGCCTCTTTATGAAAATATTATATTCTTTTGTACATGATTACTACATAGAAATATGTCTAGCTGCAAGCATGATTACATTACTGAGCCTTATACTTGTTATTGTTAATTTTTCCAGAACCACAAAGATATTACGGAGATATAAGCGTCTTATGCGCGGCGTAGACAACAAAAATTTAGAATTTATATTAAATCAACAATTTGATAAGATTGAGCAGGCACTAAATACGGTAGATATGATAGAAGAAAATCATAATACACTTTTAAAGCAGGTAAATACCTGTGTTCAAAATGTAGGCGTAATACGTTATAATGCCTTTGATGATATGGGCAGTCAACAAAGCTATTCGGTAGCAATCTTAGATAATGAAAAAAATGGTGTAGTATTGACCGGTTTGTTTGGTCGAGATAGTTCCTCAACATATGCCAAACCAATAGTAAATGGAAAATCTAATTATCCCCTTTCTGAAGAAGAAATACAGGCTATACAAAACGCTTTAAATCAGAAATGAATATGTATAAAAAAACACCTCACAGGAAAAATATTAACCATGGAGGTGTTTTTTTTGAAAACTATAGCCATTCAAAGGGGATTAGAGGAGATAAAAATGCGGTTAGACGCCATTGGATATAATACTCTATATCACGATGAAATTTCGACACCTATAGATGCCTATGTCTATTATGGCACACCTGATCAAATGTCCCTTGTTTCTGTAAATAATATGTTAAACAACAGTATTACGTCTTCCAATCCCATAGTAGTAAATGCCTATCAAAAATCAATAGATGATATAGTGAAAATCATTGAGAGCAGAGTGTACAGCCCACTATTTTGATATCAAATAGTGGGCTGATTAGTTCTGTTGCCCTCACCTGCTGTAAGTCTCCACATTACATAATGTATGCCGTTGCTTATTAAATCTGCCATCTTCATAACTAGGTTAAGCCTAGTATTTTGAAGTATTAAATATTCCATAAAGCCACTCATATTCACTATACCCATTATATGTAAATCGCCTACTAATGGGAGGGTCTTATTTACTCCCGCCCCTGGACTTAGTGGTCCTTCACCCATAGATATACAACCTATACGTTCATGTTTACCTAAACAAGCATCTATGGCTATTATAAACGGTTTTTTATATTTCCTTTCTATCTCATCCATGGTTTCTTCAAGGTTTTTTGCATGTACAGGCTTCTCTAATGTCCCATATACCCATACATTTTCGTATTTTATAAGATTCAATTTATGTCCCGTTAAAGGCCCTAGGCAATCCCCTGTAGATCTATCGGTACCTATGCAAAGCAATATTATATCGGAATACTCTTCATCAGTATACGTTACTTCAATAAGCTCTTCTAGTCCTTTAATAAAAGCTGATAAAGCATAAGGCCTGCTTATATCTACTGTTATCTTGCCTCTCCCTTTCTCCATAATGCCCCTCCTAAAGAAGATATGGTTTCATTTTCCCCAAAAATCTTTTAAAAATGCATGCTTTTTTTCTTCCCTATTCTGCTATATTGTATGCCCTGTGCAAGTACAATTATTCTTGAGGCTTATACATAAAAATAAAAGAGGAAATACTTGATTTTTGGCGAATTTACAATGTAGAATATATATTGAATAGATAAATTAAAACACTATATGACTTATGGAGGCAAATATGAATAACGAAATGGACAAAAATAAAAGCAAGCATAAGCAAACGATATCTAACATTGTTTTGCTCTCTATTATAATAATCCTGATTCCCCTAGGATATTTTTTATATAAAAATGATTTTTTCCTAAAAAAGCCACAGGTGTTCGCGCCTTGTGATGATACTGGTATTTTACTTGAAAAAGATGATAATATACATTTTTATTCAAAGGGATTCGCCATATCGGGCAAAGATACAACTTTTTTTAATTTTTCAGGGCAAAAAATAGAACCACCATTTACCGAAAATGATATCAAAGCCCTATCTGGTCCTATTACCGTAGATCAATCTACAAACCGTTATATGCTAATCAACCAAAAATTTTTGTTTGACACAGCTACGATACCTTTTAAAATGGTTTTAGAACTACCTGCGCCAATAGGCTGGGGACTTAAGGAATTTAAAGATTTTTTAATACTTACGGTACGAGATGATAAGGGCATTATACAGCCTTGGTTAGTGCAAAAAGGAAATAATTCCATGGTTAAAATAGAAAATATGTCTGATTTGAATTATCTTGACTGTGATTATAGTAATACATCGAAAGGAATATCCATATTATCAGTAAATACTGATAACCCCTTTCCTTCTACCAAGATACTGCATATGGATACCCAGAATCGTCCCTATGGCATACTTTCCCTAGATGACCAGATGTTCTATAGAATATACAGGGAAAATAATCATGTAATACTGGCAAGCTTATACGAAATTGTATGCTACGATATATCAGGATCTAAGATATGGTCTTTGAAGATCCCGAGGGCATATCAGCATCAATATATAAATATGGGTCAAAACAAGGCCCTATACTTTAACGATATATTTGTAGATGGGCCAAATAATACATTGATAATTACCCCTGATGGCAAATACGAATTTATGGCATTGCCAAAATATCTATATGCATTAAAAACCTATAAAGATGGTTTTGTAGCCATACAGGGTGATAAATCATTGGTGTTTTTAAACGGAAAGGGTGAAATATCTAATCAATATTCCCTTGAAGAGAATATACTTGATGTATTTTGGACACAATTTAATGAAAATTATATATATACCATTACTCATGATCGGAAAGTTAAAATATATAAATTTATGGAACGTTCAAAAGGAGATGAAAAGTGATGAATATTGCCGATGCCATTATTCTTATCATTCTTGCCCTTAGCTTTTTTATAGGCATATATAATGGATTTACAGTAACGCTTTTAAATATTATTTCTGCCTTTGCCTCATGGATAGGAGCAATTTGCTTCTATCCTAATCTATCACAATATATAATAAAAAATACTTCATTCTTTGATAAGTTAAAATTTTATGTAGAAGGGGCGACCAAAATACCCTCTTCTTATGATAAGATGGCTAAACTATCTGCTTTTTCACCTAAGCAAATAGGCAATATATTAAAGGATATACATTTTCCCTATCCATTTAATATTAAAATGACAACCAATGTTATAAACCAATCTTCATTGGATAAATTCAGTACATTAGGGGAATATTTTGACTATAGCATAGCCATGATTATAATGAATATATTAAGTTTTTTAATAATTTTTTTGGCCATTAAATTAATTTTTTCGATTATCATATCCATAGCCAAAAATGTAACCCATCTTCCTGTACTTCGACAGTTGGATGGGCTGCTTGGTGGAGTATTGGGGATTATAAGGGGAGCAATCACCCTATTCATAGTATTTATATTTATCTCCCTTTTAAACACGGTAGTACCTATGGATAGAGTAAATCAGATTTTAGAGTCATCCTATCTCGCTCGATTTTTTATCTAAAAATAAAATGTTTCACGTGAAACATTTTACTAGCTTCCTATCTTGGACATTATTCTTTCTAAATCATCATTATTATAATATTCAATCTGTATAACCCCTTTTTTCTTTCCAGGGGTTATATTTACTTTTGTACCCAAACATTCTTCCAGATTAGATTCTATCTCTATTATATAAGATGGTTTAGTCTTAGTTATGGGCTTTTCCCTATTCCCCATATTTGTCTTTATCTTTTTTATTAGCCTCTCTGTATCCCTTACATTTAATTCATCTTCAATAACTTTTTTAGCTATTTGAAGGCGCATATTCGGATCTTCTAGTCCTAATATGGCCCTCCCGTGTCCGGGAGTCAATTTGCCGTCCATTATAAATTTCTGTATCTCGCCTGAAAGGGTTAAAAGTCTTAAAATATTCGTTACCGCTGAGCGGCTTTTCCCAATTTCATCGGCCACCTGTTCCTGTGTTAGATTATATTCATCTATCAATTTTTTTATTCCCAATGCTTGCTCTATTGGATTCAAATCCTCCCTTTGCAAGTTTTCAATAAGGGATATGGCCATTATATCTTTTTCATCTAAATTCTTTACTATTGCAGGAATAGTAGGGAGTCCCGCTAACTGTGCCGCTCTCCATCTCCGCTCCCCAGCTATCAATAGATATCTATTGCCTTTAGGCTTGACTATAACAGGCTGTACCACTCCATATTTTTTTATAGATTGGGCAAGCTCTTTTATCTTATCCTGATCGAATTGCCGTCTAGGCTGATCCATATTAGGGTCTATTTGAAATATTTTTATTTCCACCACTGCTTGTCCATCATCAGTATTATACAGTGCCTGGTTAGATTCGGTATCGAATGAGGGAATAAGGGCATCTAATCCCCTACCTAGTGCGCGTTTGTTCACCTTTATACAGCCTCCGTTTCATACTGAATAATTTCCCGTGCTAGTTCAGTATATGCCTGAGCACCTACACATTTGGGATCATATAATACTACTGGAAGTCCATGGCTTGGAGCTTCACCTAATTTAACGTTTCTTGGGATAATGGTTCTATATACCTTATTTTTAAAATACCTCTTTACCTCTTCCACTACCTGAATAGACAGATTAGTCCTAGCATCAAACATGGTAAGCACTACACCTTCCACTTCGAGGGTAGGATTTAAGTGTTTCCTTACCAGATTTACAGTATTGACAAGCTGACTTAACCCTTCCAGTGCATAATATTCACATTGTATGGGAACCAGGATCTTATCCGATGCTGTTAACGCATTTATTGTGATAAGACCCAGAGATGGAGGACAATCTATCAATATATAATCATAATCATCCCTAATCCCCTGTAGTGCACGTTTTAATACCATCTCTCTGGCCATCATAGATACTAACTCTATCTCTGCTCCCGCCAACTGCATATTTGACACTACTATGTCCAAATTTTCAATAGATGTATGTACTACTGCATCCGATATGGATACATCATTAATAAGCACATCATAAATGGACTTGTCCACCTTATCCTTGTCCACTCCCAATCCACTAGTGGTATTCCCCTGAGGATCTATATCTATGGTAAGCACCTTTTTACCCGCCATAGCCAAACAGGCAGAAAGATTTACATTAGTGGTCGTCTTCCCCACACCACCTTTTTGATTGGCAACAGCTATAATTTTAGACATAACCGTCTCTCCCCTCTTGCTATTTCTATATATATTATAGGATATATCTGAAATAATTTAAAGCATTTTGGTATATATAAATACATTATATCTTTAATTCTAAATTTTAAAATAAATAGTTCGATATAGTCAGCATATTCAAAGCCGATAAGCTTAATAATACCCTCCCTACCTCTTCTAAGTGTTATACAATACAATCCATAGTTTTAATATCTTATATCAATAATATTGATGTTAGTGTAAAGTTACCGTAGGGAATTAGAGTAATAAATTACCATAAGAATTGAAAAGAAGATGACATCCTGTTAATATATTATTCACTATAATAAACAACTAACGAAAGGATGACATCTTCTAT
>NZ_RXHQ01000045.1 GCF_004138105.1 Xylanivirga thermophila
TGCACCTAAACAGACAGTAGTAACAGGTGTAGAGATGTTTAGAAAGACACTTGATGAAGCAGTTGCAGGTGACAACATTGGTGCACTATTACGTGGTATACAAAGAGAAGACATAGAGAGAGGTCAGGTACTTGCAAAGCCAGGTAGTATACATCCTCATACCCACTTTAAGGCAGAGGTATACGTATTAACCAAGGAAGAGGGAGGAAGACATACCCCATTCTTCAATGGATACAGACCCCAGTTTTATTTGAGAACAACAGACGTAACAGGAGTAATTGATCTGCCCGAGGGAGTAGAGATGGTAATGCCAGGAGATAATATTACCATGACAGTAAAATTAATAACTCCAATAGCAATAGAAGAAGGACTAAGATTTGCTATACGTGAAGGTGGAAGAACAGTAGGTGCAGGTGTAGTTGCCAGCATCATAGAATAATTTATAATAGCAGACATCCTTTGGATATCCAAAGGATGTCTGTGTATTCAAATGTTTTATATTGACAGCTATTTAGTTGTATGATAAATTATATTGTGTTACTTTGAATTGTGTAAGTGAGGTGTAGATGATGAGGGTGAAAGTTACCTTGGCTTGTACGGAGTGCAAACAGCGTAATTATGATACTATGAAAAATAAAAAAAATGACCCAGATAGACTAGAAATGCGTAAATATTGCAGATTCTGTGGGAAACATACTGTTCATAGGGAGACCAAATAAAGTGGTTAAGGATGTGAGTCACATGGCTGAAAAGGACAGCTCTAAAAAGGCTGCTCAAAAAGCTGGCAAACCTAAAAAGAAAAGAAGTATTGCTAAATTCTTTAGGGAAGTTTCATCTGAGATGAAAAAAGTATCCTGGCCTAGCTTTAAAGAGCTTACCAATTATACGGGTGTGGTAATTCTCTTTATATTGCTTTCTGCTGCTATAATTGGTGCCCTGGATTATGTAGTAGTTAAACTCTTAAGTCCATTGCTTAAGTAGTAATCTCGTAGAGAAGGAGGGGGGGGTCAGGTCAAAAATACTTGGCCCTTAGTTTATGTCAGATAAAGATGTACAAAATGTAGATGCTAAGTGGTATGTTATTCATACCTATTCAGGGTATGAAAACAAGGTTAAGGCAAACCTGGAAAAGACCATACAAAATCGTAATCTGGATGATATAATATTTGAAGTTGCAGTGCCATTAGAGGAACAGATAGAGATAAAAAATGGGAAGAAGAAGGCTGTACAAAGAAAAATATTTCCAGGTTATGTGTTGGTTAAGATGATAATGACGGATGAGTCGTGGTATATTGTCCGAAATACACGTGGTGTAACTGGGTTTGTGGGGCCGGGTTCAAAACCTATTCCTCTTACAGATGACGAGGTTAGAATGATGGGGGTAGAAGATATTCCTATTAAGCTGGATGCCGATGTGGGTGATAATGTCAGGGTAATTTCTGGTCCTTTGGAAAATTTCATAGGTGTAATAGAGGAAATAATTCCTGACAAACAAAAGGTAAGGGTTTCTGTTTCGATGTTTGGAAGGGATACCCCGGTTGAGTTGCAGTATGATCAAATTCAGAAGATATAGCATACTTAGTTGAAACAGTTGATAAAAGTTAAGGAGGTGTAAACATGGCAAAGAAGGTAACGGGTATAATAAAATTACAGATACCGGCCGGCAAAGCAACGCCAGCCCCGCCAGTTGGCCCTGCACTTGGTCAACATAGTGTTAATATTATGGGATTTTGTAAGGAGTTTAATGAAAGAACTGCAAAACAGGCAGGTATGATTATTCCTGTAGTTATAACAGTATATCAGGATAGATCATTCACATTTATTACCAAAACTCCTCCTGCAGCTATTTTGCTTAAAAAGGCAGCCGGTATTGATTTGGCTTCTGGAAGGCCAAATACTGAAAAAGTAGCTAAAGTAACTAAAAAGCAAGTTCAAGAAATTGCTGAAATAAAGATGCCCGATTTAAATGCCGCTAGTCTTGAAGCAGCTATGAGTATGGTTGCAGGTACAGCTAGGAGCATGGGTATTACTGTAGAAGAGTGACAAAAAAGTGGGAGGTAATTTTACCGATATGACCACAGAGGAGGTTTATAAATGAAAAGAGGAAAAAGGTATCAAGATGCTATTAAACTCATAGATCGTACAAAGTTATATGATCCTGAAGAGAGTATAAAACTTGTAAAAGAAACTGCCAAGGCTAAATTTGACGAAACAGTAGAGGTGTCCGTAAAATTGGGTGTAGATCCTCGCCATGCTGATCAGCAAGTTAGAGGTGCAGTAGTATTACCACATGGTACTGGACGAAAGATAAGCGTTTTAGTATTTGCTAAAGATGCAAAGGCTAAGGAAGCAGAGGAAGCCGGTGCTGATTATGTTGGCGCGGAAGAAATGGTTGCAAAGATACAAAATGAAAATTGGTTTGATTTTGATGTTTGTGTAGCTACTCCTGATATGATGGGTGTAGTAGGTAGAATAGGACGTATATTAGGTCCTAAGGGTTTGATGCCTAATCCAAAGTCCGGTACAGTTACTATGGATGTAGCAAAGGCAATACAGGATATTAAAGCTGGTAAAGTAGAGTATAGGGTTGATAAAGCTGGTATAATACACGTACCGATTGGTAAAGCTTCTTTTGATGAGCAAAAACTCTTGGAAAATTTTAGAGTGCTTATGGAAGCTATTATAAAGGCAAAACCAGCTGCTGCAAAAGGTACGTATATGAAGAATCTTGTTATATCTAGCAGTATGGGGCCTGGTATAAAGGTTAACCCTCTTAAATTTGTTTAAAAAATATAATAATATAATAGCTATCTACCGCAGACAGTAGGTGCCATTGGCTTAAATTAGAGATGCCTACCGAGGTCAGATTATGTATCCTAAAGTGGTATATTCTGCCCTCTTGCGGTTTGCGGGAGGGCTTTAATTATGCAAAAAGGAGGTGCTACATGGCATGGCAGTTAAACAGGAAAAGGTAGAGGCAGTGCAAGAGATAAAGCAAAAACTTTCAGAAAGCAGCAGTGCGATCTTAGTAGACTATCGTGGCTTGACTGTAGAAGAGGTTACTGAGCTTAGAAAAGAGTTTAGACAAGCCGGAGTTGATTATAAAGTATATAAAAATACTTTGATAAGTATCGCTGCCGAAGAATTAGGCTTAAATGATATTATGCCCCATTTGGCTGGACCTACAGCAATTGCATTTGGTGTTGAGGATCCAGTAGCTCCCGCCAAGATACTTACCGAGGCTATGAAAAAATATAAGAAGATGGAGTTTAAGGTAGGCGTAGTTGATGGCAAAATTATTGATGTGGAAGGCATAAAGGAATTGGCCAAATTGCCATCCAGAGAAGAGCTTATTGCAAAGATGCTTGGCAGCATGAATGCTCCTATTACCAATTTGGTGGGTGTATTGTCGGGCACTATGCGTGCATTGGTATATGCGCTTAATGGAGTTAAGGAAAAAAAGGCACAGGAAGCTTAACTAAAAAAATAAAAAATTTAAATTTTAAAAATTTTAGGAGGTATTTTAACATGACAAAACAGGAAATCATGGAAGCCATAAAGAATATGACTGTTCTAGAGTTATCAGAGTTAGTAAAGGATTTAGAGGAGGAGTTTGGTGTTAGTGCTGCTGCTCCTGTAGCTGTAGCTGCAGCTCCTGCCGGTGGCGCAGCTCCTGCAGAAGAAGAAAAAACTGAGTTTGATGTAGTTTTGACTGATATAGGAGATCAGAAGATAAAGGTTATTAAAGTTGTTAGAGAGATAACACAATTAGGTCTAAAGGAAGCAAAGGATTTAGTTGAAAGTGCACCAAAGGCTGTAAAGGAAGGCGTAAGCAAGCAGGACGCCGAAGAAATGAAGAAGAAATTCGAAGAAGTCGGTGCAAAAATAGAGATAAAATAAGCATGGGCTTGTTTGAAAGGCAAAAAGGGCTCTTTTCTGGGGCTCTTTTTGTTTTTTTATCACTTTATTTTTTAAAAATTCAAAATGCTATTGACATGTATCCTTTAGTATGTTAATATTATAAATTGCATTAGCGTATATTTATATGAGTGTTTTTGCGCGAAAACTTCATAGAAATTATGTAAAGAGCGGATAAAATGTAATAAAATTGGCAATACTAGTATGTAATATTATTTAGTATAAAATACCAAAAAAGCTCTAAAAAGACAGGGCTTTTTGGCTTTTTTTGTTTTATAATGCATGGGAAAAGCATTATTGTTTCTTCGAAAAAAGCTAGATCATAAGGCAAATAGCTTTTAATTAAGCTTTTTTATAAAACTTGAGGGGTGAGTTGTGCATGGTACATCCGGTAAAAATGGGAAAGCGTACGAGGATGAGCTATTCTAGAATTGATGAGGTTCTAGAGATACCCAATCTAATTGAGGTGCAAAAAAAATCTTATGAATGGTTTTTAAAGGAGGGTTTAAAAGAAGTATTTGACGACATTTCCCCTATAACGGACTATACCGAAAATCTCATACTGGAATTTGTAGATTACAAGCTAGATGATGAACCTAAGTATTCGGTAGATGAATGTAGGGAAAGGGATGCCAATTATTCGGCGCCCCTTCGGGCTAAAGTACGTCTTATAAACAAGGTTACGGGAGAGGTAAAAGAACAAGAAGTATTTATGGGTGATTTTCCTCTTATGACTGAACAGGGTACTTTTATCATAAATGGTGCAGAACGTGTTATAGTAAGCCAATTGGTTAGATCTCCAGGGGTCTATTATAACATGGAATTGGACAAAAATGGTAAAAAACTTTATTCAGCTACTGTTATTCCGAACAGAGGAGCATGGCTAGAATATGAGACCGATGCAAACGATATTATGTCGGTAAGGGTGGATCGTACAAGGAAGGTACCTATAACAGTACTTTTAAGGGCATTGGGATATGGGACTGATGCAGAAATAAAAGAATTGTTAGGAACGGAAACGCTGATACTTAACACTTTAGAGAAGGATAATACGTCATCCTATGAGGAAGGTCTTTTAGAAATATATAAGAGATTAAGACCAGGGGAGCCTCCTACAATAGACAGTGCAAAGCAGCTTATAAATTCTTTGTTTTTTGATGCAAAACGTTATGATTTAGCGAGGGTTGGTAGATACAAGTTTAATAAGAAATTAGCCCTCAGTTCAAGAATTGCCGGGCAAATAAGCTCCAACGATATTGTAAATCCCATTACCGGTGAAATATTGGTAAATAAAGGCGATAGAATAAGCCGTGAAGTTGCAAAGGAAATTCAGAATTGCGGTATAAATGAGGTGTTTATAACTATCGCTGAAGAAAAAGAGATAAAGCTAATAGGGAATAACTTCGTAGATGCAAAATATCACTTGGATTTTGATCCTACAGATATTGGCATAAATGAGAAGGTACATTACCCCACACTAAAAGAGATATTGGACCAAGGTTTGGATGGACAGGAACTTGTTGATGCCATCAAGTCAAGCATCCATCGTCTAATTCCAAAACATATACTTATAGATGATATTATAGCATCTATTAATTATAATATCCATCTATTAAATGGAATCGGCTATACAGATGATATTGATCATTTGGGTAATCGTCGATTGCGAGCGGTGGGGGAATTGCTGCAAAACCAATTTCGTATAGGTTTATCAAGGATGGAACGTGTGGTCAAAGAAAGAATGACCATACAAGATTTAGACGTGGTAACTCCCCAGGCTCTTATAAATATAAGGCCGGTAGTAGCGTCTATAAAGGAGTTTTTTGGCAGCAGTCAGTTGTCTCAATTTATGGACCAAACCAATCCATTAGCTGAACTAACTCATAAGCGAAGGTTAAGTGCCTTGGGCCCTGGGGGGCTTAGCCGTGAACGGGCAGGATTTGAAGTGCGTGACGTTCATCACTCACATTATGGTAGAATATGCCCTATAGAGACACCTGAAGGTCCTAATATAGGTCTTATAAACTCATTAAGCACATATGCCAGGATAAACGAATATGGATTTATAGAAGCACCATATAGACGCGTTAATCCAGAAACTAAAAAGGTAACAGATGAGATAGTGTATATGACTGCCGATGAAGAAGATGAGTATACAATAGCTCAAGGTAATGAACCGCTAACAGAAGAAGGACATTTTGTAGATGAAAGGGTTATGGCTCGGACACGGGATGATATCCATGAAGTACCTAGAGATAATGTAGATTTTATGGACGTATCACCAAAACAGGTAGTGTCTGTAGCAACTTCAATGATACCATTTCTGGAGAATGATGACGCAAACCGGGCCCTTATGGGTGCAAATATGCAGAGGCAGGCAGTACCACTAATAAAGCCTGAGGCGCCTATAGTGGGAACCGGGATAGAATACAAGGCAGCTATGGACTCTGGTGTAGTGCTATTATCTAAAGAAAGTGGTGTGGTTACCAAAGTATCTTCCCATTACATTACTATTAAATCGGATGATGGCAAGGTGCATACTTATAAACTTGCTAAGTTCATTCGTTCTAATCAGGGAACCTGCATAAATCAAAGGCCCATTGTTAAAGAAGGAGAAAGGGTAGAAAAGGGGAACGTAATAGCCGATGGTCCTTCTACTGATCTTGGTGAAATAGCATTGGGACGTAACATACTGATTGGGTTTATGCCTTGGGAAGGTTATAACTATGAAGATGCCATATTGATAAGCGAAAAATTAGTAAAGGATGATGTGTTTACATCCATCCATATAGAAGAGTATGATTCGGAAGCTAGGGATACAAAGCTAGGCCCTGAAGAGATCACTAGGGATATACCAAATGTTAGAGAAGATGCGTTAAAAGACTTGGATGAGCGTGGTATAATCCGCATTGGGGCAGAAGTAAGAGCAGGAGATATACTGGTGGGCAAAGTTACACCAAAGGGTGAAACTGAACTTACGGCTGAAGAGAGACTATTGCGTGCTATATTTGGTGAAAAGGCCAGGGAAGTAAGGGATACATCTCTTAGGGTTCCCCATGGAGAGGGAGGTATTATAGTTGATGTAAGGGTATTTACCCGTGAAAACTCTGATGAACTACCTCCAGGGGTAAATGAGCTTGTAAGGGTATATGTAGCCCAAAAGCGTAAGATATCTGTTGGTGATAAGATGGCAGGAAGGCATGGAAACAAGGGTGTTATATCAAGAATACTACCTGAAGAGGATATGCCATATTTGCCGGATGGTACTCCGCTACAGATAGTATTAAACCCATTGGGTGTTCCTTCTCGAATGAACTTGGGTCAGGTACTTGAGGTGCACTTGGGTTTGGCTGCTAAGGCATTGGGATGGCATATTGCAACCCCGGTATTTGACGGTGCGAGCGAGATAGATATAATGAATACCCTTGAGAAGGCTGGCTTTTCTCGTACTGGTAAGGCATTGCTTAGGGATGGACGTTCGGGGGAACCATTTGAAAATGAGGTAACAGTAGGGTATATGTACATGATAAAGCTTAATCACTTAGTCGATGATAAGATTCATGCAAGGTCTACTGGTCCATATTCCCTTGTTACACAGCAGCCTTTGGGTGGTAAAGCCCAATTTGGTGGTCAGAGATTTGGTGAGATGGAGGTTTGGGCTTTGGAAGCCTATGGTGCAGCCCATACTCTGCAGGAAATATTAACTGTGAAATCGGATGATGTCGTAGGACGGGTTAAGACATATGAAGCTATAGTAAAGGGCGAAAATATACCAGAGCCAGGAGTACCTGAATCTTTCAAAGTACTTATAAAGGAACTTCAAAGTTTAGGCCTTGATGTTAAGGTATTATCCGAACAAAACGAGGAAATAGCCATAAAGGAAAACGAGGAAGATGACGATGCCAGTCCATTGGACATCAATATAGATGGGCGTGAACCTGGCGATGATGAGGATGACGAGGAATTGAATGATTTGGATCTGGACATCATGGATATTGGTGATGATGTGGAAGATGATATAGATGAAAAACTCCTCGATGACATAGATGATTTTGATGATCAAGATTACGACGATGATAATGAATGATAGCTATTAATGCATGAAGGGAGAGAAAGCCCTTGTTTGATGTCAATAATTTTGATTCTATAAAAATAGGATTGGCCTCCTCCGATAAAATTCGGGAGTGGTCAAAGGGCGAGGTAAAAAAACCAGAAACCATTAATTATCGTACTTTAAAACCGGAAAAAGACGGGCTGTTTTGCGAAAGAATTTTTGGCCCTCAAAAGGATTGGGAATGTCACTGTGGTAAATATAAAAGAGTGCGTTATAAAGGGATAATATGTGATAGATGTGGTGTTGAAGTCACCAGATCAAAGGTTAGGCGGGAGCGAATGGGACACATAGAACTTGCTGCACCTGTTTCACATATTTGGTTCTTTAAGGGTATACCAAGCAGGATGGGACTTATCCTCGATATGTCACCGCGATCCCTTGAAAAGGTGTTGTATTTTGCTTCATATGTAGTAATAGATCCTGGCGAAACGCCTCTTGTCAAAAAGCAGCTTTTGAGTGATAAAGAATATCGAGAATACTATGAAAAATATGGGAATGCTTTCAGAGCCGGTATGGGAGCTGAAGCTGTAAGAGAACTTTTGCAGGAGATAGACTTGGATAAGCAGTCAAAAGAGCTTAGGACCGAGCTTAAAGATGCTACTGGACAAAAAAAGGTGAGGATAGTAAAACGACTAGAAGTAGTTGAATCATTTAGAAAATCAGGCAATAGACCTGAATGGATGATACTAGAAGCATTGCCGGTTATACCACCTGATCTTAGACCAATGGTGCAATTAGATGGTGGTAGATTTGCTACCTCTGATCTTAATGATCTCTATAGAAGGGTTATAAATAGGAATAATCGTCTAAAGAGATTATTGGATCTTGGTGCACCTGATATCATTGTACGCAATGAGAAGCGTATGCTTCAGGAAGCGGTAGATGCGCTTATAGATAACGGACGCAGAGGGCGTCCAGTAACTGGACCTGGTAACAGGCCGCTTAAATCATTAAGCGATATGCTAAAAGGTAAGCAAGGGCGTTTCCGTCAAAACCTTTTGGGTAAACGTGTTGACTATTCAGGACGTTCAGTTATAGTAGTAGGACCGGAACTTAAAATGTACCAGTGCGGATTGCCGAAAGAGATGGCTTTGGAACTGTTTAAGCCCTTTGTAATGAAAGAGTTAGTTGAAAAGGGTTTGGCACATAATATAAAAAGTGCAAAACGTATGGTGGAGAGAATAAAGCCAGAGGTTTGGGATGTACTTGAGGATGTTATAAAAGACCATCCTGTACTTCTAAATCGGGCTCCTACTCTGCACAGACTAGGAATTCAAGCTTTTGAGCCTGTATTGGTAGAAGGTCGGGCATTAAAGATACACCCACTTGTTTGTACCGCGTATAATGCGGATTTTGATGGCGACCAGATGGCAGTACATGTTCCATTATCTGTAGAAGCACAATCGGAAGCAAGATTTTTGATGCTATCTGCAAATAATATATTGAAGCCGCAGGATGGAAAACCTGTTGTCAGTCCTACCCAAGATATGGTTATAGGTAGTTATTATCTAACCATAGAAAGGGATGGAGAGAAGGGTGAAGGCAAGGTGTTTACAGGTCCTGATGAGGTTATAATGGCCTATCAGACAGGTGAAGCCGGTCTTCATGCTAAGGTTAAGATGCGGGTTACCAAGGAGATAGATGGACAAAAGATAAATAAAATTATAGATGTTACTCCTGGTAGAGTGATATTTAATGAAGCCATACCACAGGATCTAGGCTTTAAAGATAGGTCTGATCCAGAGCAGGTATTTGATTTAGAAATAGATGATGTAGCAGATAAGAAGATGCTCTCAAAGATAGTAGATAAGTGTTATAGACGCTATGGAGCTACACAGACATCCATAGTGCTTGATAATATAAAGGCATTAGGTTTCCGTTATTCTACCAAGGGCGCTATTACCATAAGTGTATCAGATATAGTAGTGCCATCGAAGAAGAAGGAGATTCTAAAGAAGGCCGATGATGAGATTAAGGTTGTTGAAAGGCAGTTCAGGCGTGGGCTTATATCGGAAGAAGAGCGATATGAGCGGGTTATAGATACATGGAATGAAGCTACTGATTTGGTTACAAAAGCTCTTGTAAATTCAATGGATGTATATAATCCAGTATATATGATGTCAAACTCTGGAGCACGTGGTAGCATGAATCAGATAAGGCAGTTGGCTGGTATGCGTGGACTTATGGCTAATCCAGCAGGTAAAATTATAGAGTTACCTATAAGAGCTAATTTCCGTGAAGGACTTACAGTTTTGGAATTCTATATATCTACCCATGGTGCTAGAAAAGGGTTGGCTGATACGGCACTGCGTACTGCTGACTCAGGATATTTAACTCGTCGTCTTGTAGATGTAAGTCAGGATGTAATTGTAAGGGAAGATGATTGTTTTGCAAGAACTGGTGAAAAGATTAAAGGTATCTGGGTTGAGGAGATAAAAGAATCTAATGGCATCATCGAACCCCTGTTTGACAGAATTGTAGGGAGATATGCAGCGGAAGATATATTGAATCCTCAAACCGGTGAAGTAATAGTACCAATAAATAGTGAAATTGGTCATGATAAAGCTGAGAAAATAGTAAAATGTGGTATAAAAAAGGTCTATATAAGATCTGCCCTAACTTGCCGAACAGAACATGGCGTGTGCGTCAAATGTTATGGCATGAACCTAGCCAATGGATTGGCAGTAAACGTAGGAGAGGCAGTAGGTACGGTGGCAGCTCAGGCCATAGGTGAACCGGGGACACAGCTTACTATGAGGACTTTCCATACCGGTGGTGTAGCCGGGGATGACATAACTCAAGGTTTGCCTAGGGTTGAAGAGCTTTTTGAGGCTAGAAAGCCTAAAGGACTGGCTGTTATATCGGAGATATCTGGAAATGTTAAAATAAATGAGACTAAAAAGAAGCGTGAGGCAATAGTAACAAATGACGACGGGGGTGAGAGTAAGACATATCTCATACCATATGGTTCCCATCTAAAGGTAAATGATGGAGATTATGTGGAGGCGGGAGATGAGCTTACCGAAGGTTCTGTAAATCCCCATGATATACTCAAAATTAAAGGCGTAAAGGGCGTGCAATCCTACCTGTTGCAGGAAGTACAAAAGGTTTACAGAATGCAAGGGGTTGATATAAGTGACAAGCACGTTGAAGTAATAATACGTCAGATGCTCAGAAAGGTAAGGATAGAGGATGCAGGGGATACTGACATGCTCCCTGGAGGCTTGGTTGATATATTTAGATTTGAGCAAGAAAATGAAAAGGTTATGGAGCAAGGAGGACAACCGGCAGTTGCTAAGAGAGTGCTCCTAGGTATTACAAAAGCATCACTATCTACTGAGTCGTTCCTATCAGCAGCCTCATTCCAGGAGACAACTAGGGTACTTACCGATGCTGCCATAAAGGGAAAGGTAGACCCCCTTGTAGGTCTTAAGGAAAATGTAATTATAGGAAAGTTGATACCTGCCGGAACAGGAATGGGACGATATAGGAATATAGAGATCTATTCTGATGGGGCTAATTCGGAAGTTACTGATGAGAAAAGTTCTGGAGAGAATAATGAAAATAAGGAAGTAGTAAAAACAGTATAACAATTATTGACACGCATATTGTATAATGATAAAATATGTGGGTATGTTGTTAGAACGATGAAATATTCTATGTAATGAAAGGATGGGAGGGGCTATGTTAGAGGAACTAAAATGTACATCTGCAAGGACAGTGGGTACAAAGCAAACTCTAAAAGCTATAGAAAAAAAGCAGGCTAAGGAAGTCTTTATTGCTAAAGATATAGACGAATATATTGCTAGAAAAATAGTAGAAGCTTGTGAAATGAGTCATCTCCCCATCACATTCGTCGATTCTATGAAAGAATTAGGGGAGGCTTGTGGTATAGATGTAGGTGCTGCTACAGCTGCTCTGCTTCGATAGCCACTGTTTCTCCCCCATAACTAATTTTTATTGTGCCCATTAAACGTTCATGTTAGTATTTATATATATTTGAAAGGAGGTGGGGGAATGCCTACAATTAATCAATTAATAAAGAAAAAGAGAAAAGATGCTGAGTATCCGTCCGATTCACCAGCTCTTAAGGGTTGCCCGCAAAAGCGAGGTGTGTGTGTTTCTGTTAAAACTACCACCCCCAAGAAACCTAACTCAGCTCTTAGAAAGATAGCAAGGGTGCGTTTGACAAATGGTTTTGAGGTAACTGCATATATTCCTGGTATTGGACATAATCTACAGGAACACTCTGTGGTACTTATACGTGGCGGGAGAGTAAGAGATTTGCCTGGTGTAAGATATCATATAGTTAGAGGTTCACTAGATGCTGCAGGTGTGGCTAACAGACAGCAGGGACGATCTAAATATGGTGCAAAACGTCCTAAAAAGTAATGCTTAAAAAATAAACAGCTTAGAGATAAGTTTGGGCAAAAAGGAGGGAATGGGATGTCAAGAAAAGGTTATGTATCAAAACGTGATGTGCTACCCGATCCTATATATGGCAATAAGGTAGTTACCAAGCTTATAAATCAAGTTATGCAAGATGGCAAAAGAGGCACAGCACAAAGAATTTGCTATGGTGCATTTGATATAATACAGGAAAAGACAGGTAATGACCCTGTAGAGGTATTTGAACAAGCTATGGATAACATTATGCCTGTTTTAGAGGTAAAGGCCAGAAGGGTAGGAGGTGCTACCTATCAGGTACCTATGGAAATAAAGCCGGATAGACGTCAGACCTTAGGATTACGCTGGCTTGTAAGGTATGCAAGACTACGAAATGAAAAGACTATGGTAGAGCGTCTAGCTGCAGAAATAATGGATGCAGCAAATAATACAGGAGGCGCTGTAAAGAAAAAAGACGAAACCCATAAAATGGCAGAAGCCAACAAGGCGTTTGCACATTATAGGTGGTAATGTTTGTTAGATCTTAAAAGGGTTTTGTTTATGCTATAAAAAGAAGGAGGATATAACGTGCCGAGGGATTATACACTTGATAAAGTTAGAAACATCGGTATAATGGCGCATATAGATGCTGGCAAAACAACAACAACGGAACGTATTCTGTACTATACCGGTCGTGTGCATAAAATGGGCGAGACCCATGAAGGTACTGCAGTTATGGACTGGATGGAACAGGAGCAAGAGAGGGGAATCACCATTACCTCGGCTGCTACCACAGTAACATGGAAAGGCTATGTGATTCACATTATTGACACACCAGGGCACGTGGATTTTACTGTAGAAGTCGAAAGATCCCTACGTGTTCTCGACGGTTCAGTTGCGGTTTTTTGTGCAAAGGGAGGCGTAGAGCCTCAGTCAGAGACCGTTTGGCGTCAGGCAGATAAATATGCAGTTCCGCGTATTGCCTATGTAAACAAGATGGATATGCTTGGTGCCGATTTCTTTAATGTTGTTGATATGATGCATGATAGATTGAAAGCCAATGCAGTGCCTATTGAAATACCGATAGGTAAAGAAGACCAGTTTGAAGGAACAATAGATTTAATTAAAAATTGTGCTTTTTACTTTGTTGATGAGTTGGGTACATTGAGTGAACCATCTGATATACCCGATGATATGAAGGAAATTGCTCAAAAATATCGTATTGAGTTGCTAGAAGCTGTAGCAGATCAAGATGAAGAGTTAATGATAAAATACCTAGAAGGCGAAGAGTTAACCGAAGAAGAAATACAAAAGGCGATAAGAAAAGGTACAATAGCAAATACAATGGTTCCGGTATTATGTGGTTCATCATATAAGAACAAAGGTGTGCATGCACTGATAAATGCTATTGTTGATTATCTACCGTCTCCTATTGATATTCCGCCTGTAAAGGGTAGCGATGCAAATACTAAAGAGGATATTGTCAGAGAATCATCAGATGATGAGCCATTTAGTGCATTAGCTTTTAAGGTAATGACAGATCCATATGTAGGTAAATTGACATTTTTCCGTGTGTATTCTGGTGTGTTATCAGCTGGTTCATATGTATACAATGCAACAAAAGGTAAACGTGAGCGGGTTGGTCGTATTCTTAGAATGCATGCAAACCATCGGGAAGAAATGTCGGAAATACGTGCAGGTGATATTGCAGCAGCTGTTGGACTTAAAGATACAGCCACAGGTGATACCTTGTGTGATGAAAATGCGCCTGTTTTATTGGAATCTATGGAATTCCCTGATCCAGTTATACAGATAGCTATTGAGCCTAAGACCAAGGTTGGACAGGAAAAAATGGGAATTGCATTGCAGAAATTAGCAGAAGAAGACCCCACATTCCGGACATATACAGATCAGGAAACGGGTCAGACCATTATTGCCGGTATGGGTGAACTTCATCTTGAAGTAATAGTTGACAGACTGCTAAGGGAATTCAAGGTAGAGGCAAATGTAGGTAAACCACAGGTTGCCTATCGCGAAACAATACGCAAAACTGTTAAAAGCGAAGGTAAGTTTGTGCGCCAGTCTGGTGGACATGGACAATATGGACATGTATGGATCGAAGTTGAACCTACAGAGCCAGGTAGTGGCTATGAGTTTGTAAATAAAATAGTAGGTGGCGTTATTCCAAAAGAGTTTATACCTGCCGTTGATGCAGGAATTCAGGAAGCTATGACAAATGGTATTCTTGGAGGATATCCTGTAGTAGATACTAGAGTAACACTTTATGATGGATCTTATCATGAGGTTGACTCCTCTGAAATGGCTTTTAAAATAGCAGGGTCTATGGCCTTTAAAGGAGCTATGCAAAAAGCAAATCCAGTGCTGCTAGAACCTTTAATGAAGGTAGAAGTAGTTATTCCTGAGGAATATATGGGTGATGTAATGGGAGATATAAACTCGAGACGTGGTAGAATAGAAGGTATGGAAAACCGTTCAGGAGCCCAAGTTATACATGCTTTCGTACCGCTATCAGAGATGTTTGGATATGCTACTGATTTGAGATCTAGAACTCAAGGTCGTGGAAATTACACAATGCAATTTTCACATTATGAGGAAGTACCAAAGAGTATAGCTGAAAAGGTACTTGCAAAATAAAAATAAGAATTAAGGAGGAAACGAAATGGCAAAGGCAAAATATGAGAGAACAAAACCACATATAAACATAGGGACAATAGGTCACGTAGACCATGGTAAGACTACATTGACAGCAGCAATAACCACTGT
>NZ_RXHQ01000046.1 GCF_004138105.1 Xylanivirga thermophila
TGTTAGAAGTGAGGGATATCGGCGATATCCCTTTATTAAAGTTACTCTTTTTTAATAATATGAAGGTCAATGATCATGGTTACATATTAGCACAGGGCGACTTCAATGGGAATGCCTGAGTAGTAACCTTAATTCTATAGGAGTTAAATATATTTCAATTCCTATGGAGAAAAACGGTACTAATCCTTTAAAAGATATAAAAACGTTTATAAGAATGTATTCGATAGTCAATTTAGAAAACGTTGATATTGTATTTGCGTATCAGGCTAAAGCAGTTGTTTACGGATGTGTAGCAGCAAAAATAGCTAAAGTTGAGAAAATATATGCATTAATAACAGGTGCCGGTTCTGTATTTAACTTAGAAGGTTTTAAAGGGAATTTAATAAAAAAGATTCTTTCTTTACAATATAAAATTGCTCTTTCGTGTTGCAATTGTATTTTTTTTCAGAATATGGATAACGAAATAATGTTTAAAAAAATGGAATTAGTTAAAGGTCAAAATACTTATATAGTGAATGGTTCTGGGATTAATTTAAATTATTTTACTCCTCAACCTTTACCTAAAGATGATGTTTTCCTGTTTATTGGAAGACTATTGCGCGATAAAGGAATTTTGGAATATCTTAAGGCTGCTAGAATAGTAAAAAGTAAATATCCTAATGCGAAATTTCAAGTATTGGGACCTTTTGATACAAATCCAACTACAATAGAAATAAAAGATATGGAACCATATATAAAAAAAGGTTATATTGAATATTTAGGTGCTACCGATGATGTTAGACCATTTCTTAAAGAGTGCTCAGTATTTGTTCTACCTTCATATCATGAGGGTAGATCCAGGAGTACGATTGAAGCTATGGCCATAGGAAGGCCGATTATAACTACTGATGCTCCTGGATGTCGTGAAACTATAATCGATGGTGTAAACGGCTTTTTAGTTCCAGTAAAAGATGTAAAAGCATTGGCTGAAAAAATGATTTGGATGATAGAAAATAAAGAAATAAGGGAGAAAATGGCTCGAGAGAGTTTAAAAATATGTCAAGATAGATATGATGTGAATAAAGTTAATAAAGATTTATTAAAAGTCATGAATCTATACACCCCCAATGAAATTGTTAACAATTCAGCAAAAAACTAATAAGCAATTTGGCTATTTAATGGGATTTTATGATATGTGAATAGAAAGATATATATTTTAAATTTAAAAATAATAGAAGGATGATAAAAATTGAATTTATATGAATCGATAAAAAATAAAAAAGAGAAGGTTTCATTAATTGGTTTAGGTTATGTTGGGATGCCAATAGCTGTTGTTTTTGCAAAAAAAGTTGATGTTATAGGTTTTGATATTAATAAAGCTAAAATTGATCTTTATAAATCAGGTATTGATCCAACAAAGGAAGTTGGGGATGAAGCAATAAAAAATACAACAGTAGAGTTTACTTCAGATGAAATTAGACTTAGAGAAGCAAAATTTCACATAGTTGCAGTACCGACCCCTGTAAATAAAGATCATACTCCTGATCTTACGCCAGTCAAGTCTGCTAGTAAAACTCTTGGGAGAAACTTAACAAAAGGCTCTGTAGTAGTATATGAATCTACTGTTTATCCAGGTGTTACGGAAGATGTCTGTGTTCCTATTTTAGAAAAAGAATCAGGTCTAAAATGTGGAGTAGATTTTAAAGTTGGTTACTCTCCTGAACGTATTAATCCCGGCGACAAAGTGCATAGATTAGAAACTATTACAAAAATTGTTTCTGGAATAGATGAAGAAACCCTTGATATAGTTGCTAAAGTCTATGAATTAGTAGTAGAAGCAGGTGTACATAGAGCTGAAAGTATTAAGGTAGCAGAAGCTGCCAAAGTCATAGAAAATTCTCAAAGGGATATAAATATAGCTTTTATGAACGAATTGTCAATTATCTTTAACAAAATGGAAATTGATACACAAGCTGTTCTAAAAGCAGCAGGAACGAAGTGGAATTTTTTAGAATTTCACCCTGGTTTAGTTGGTGGGCATTGTATAGGTGTTGATCCTTACTATCTAACATATAAAGCAGAACAAATGGGATATCATTCACAGATTATATTATCTGGAAGAAAGATAAATGATGATATGGGTAAGTATGTAGCAGAGTCTACGGTTAAGAAAATGATAAAAGCGAATAAACAAATTAATGGTTCTAAAGTAGCTATCTTTGGTGTTACATTTAAAGAAAACTGTCCAGATGTAAGAAACACAAAAGTAATTGATATTATTAATGAATTAGAAGAATATGGGATAGAAGTGAAGATAGCAGATCCAGTTGCTGATAAAGAAGATCTATGGCAAGGTTACAGAATTGTTCTATGCAAAGCGGAAGAAATTACGGATATAGATGCAATTATATTTGCAGTACCTCATGAAGAATTTAAGACTATTAAATTAGAAGATCTAAAGAAGATGTTTAGAAAAAATATTAATGCTGATTTAATGGGTGAAGTTGCTGCAACAGTTGAACCGGGTGATGATATTGAAAGTAACAGCTATGTGCTAATAGATGTTAAGGGCATGTTCAATAGAGAAACAGCAGAAAATATGGGCTTTTTATACTGGAGGTTATAAGAATGGGGTATGAAAATATAAAGTTCTCAGAAAGATCTAAATTTTTAGTTACTGGAGCAGCGGGTTTTATTGGTTCAAATTTAGTCGAGGCAATACTAAAATTGGGATATCAAGTAAGGGGTCTTGATAATTTTTCAACGGGTAAAAGAGAAAATATAGATTTATTTAAAGATAATCCCAATTTTGAATTTCTAGAAGGAGATATTAGAAATTTAGATACGTGCATGGCTGCTTGTGATGGAATAGATTATGTACTAAATCAAGCAGCATGGGGAAGTGTGCCAAGAAGCATAGAGATGCCTTTATTATATGAAGAAATCAATATTAGAGGAACACTTAATATGATGGAAGCTTCATGTCAAAACAATGTTAAGAAATTTGTGTATGCTTCCAGTTCATCAGTATATGGTGATGAACCAAACTTACCAAAGAAGGAAGGAATAGAAGGAAATCTATTATCTCCATATGCACTTACTAAGAGAGTAGATGAGGAATATGGTAAGCTTTATACCAAGTTATATGGATTAGATACTTACGGTTTACGTTATTTTAATGTATTTGGTAGAAGGCAAGATCCAAATGGAGCTTATGCAGCAGTTATTCCCAAATTTATTAAACAATTATTAAATAATGAAAGACCGACTATTAATGGTGATGGAAAACAAAGTAGAGATTTTACTTACATAGAAAATGTAATTGAGGCAAATCTCAAGGCATGTATAGCTCCACATGAAGCAGCAGGACAAGCATTTAATGTTGCTTATGGCGGTAGAGAGTATTTAATTGATATTTATCATGTTCTATGTAAGGCTTTAGACAAAGATATTGAGCCTATTTTTGGGCCTGATAGGAAAGGCGATATTAAACATAGTAATGCTGATATAAGCAAAGCAAAAGAAATGTTAGGATATAATCCTGAGTGGAGTTTTGAGAGAGGAGTTGAAGCTGCAATAGAATGGTATAAGGAAAAGCTGTGTAATTGATTTTACAGATTTTTAAAATCTATAGCTAATGGAGGGTTTCTATTGAAAAAGCTATGTATATTTACGCTATATGATACTAATGGAGCATCATCATATTATAGAATGTATATGTTCAAAAAGGAATTTGAACATAATTTTGAAGTTTATTGGTTTCATTTTTGGGATAACAATTATGTTGATAAGTTTATGGAAAATAAAGAAAAATATGCAATTTTAATTGCTTTACAATATTTTTTCAGTTGTATCAAGCGAATATTCCAACTCATTTTTATAGCACCAAGTTGTGACATAATTATCTTTCAAAAAGCAATTATACCAAAATTTAAAATAAATATAATTAGATTTCTAAAGAGAAAAGGAATTAAAATTATTTTTGATGTAGACGATGCGATCTATTTAAATAGTAAGGATAACTCAGATGATATAGCTAAGCTGTGTGATGTTGTAGTTGTAGGAAATGAAGTCCTAAAGCAACATTACATGCCTTATTGTAATAATATTAAATTGTTACCTACAGTTGATTTCACCCCGATATATAAAAAATACTATTGTGATACGTTTTTAAACAAATGTATAGGTTGGATTGGAAGTCAGGTAACAATTGATAATTTGGATCTGTTAATTGAGCCAATAAACCTATTCATTGAGAAACATCCTGAAGTAAATTTTAAATTTATTTGCAATGAACCTTATGGATATGATAAAAAAATTAAAAACTCTAAATTTGTTAAATGGAATAGAGAAACATATATTAAAGAGATGCAAGAATTTACAATAGGAGTCATGCCTTTAAAAAATAATGAATTCAATTCAGGAAAATGTGGATTTAAGTTAATACAATATTTAAATATGAAAAAACCAGTTGTAGCTAGTAATGTAGGTATTAATAAAAAAATTGTTTCTTCTAATGGATTAATTGCCAATACAAAAGAAGAATGGCTAGAAGCCTTTGAAAATATTTTATATGATAATCTTAAATATTATAATTGTATTAGAAATATTGAAGATGAGTTTTTTGAAAATTATCATTATAAAAATATAGCTAATCAGTGGTTAAAAATATTATTATACTAAGGAGAGCTTTACTTGATATACATATTACTTTTTATCTTACTAGTTATGGTAATCTTATCATATTTTTTATGTAATAAAAATATTTTATCGCCTAGTTTCATCAGTTGTGCGATGTATTTAATAGGCACTATTGTTGTCTATACTTATAGAATAAAGTGGTCGGTAATTATTAATGCCAATACAGTTCTAATAATTATTTGTTTTTTATTATTTATATTGGTAGGAGATGTTTTAGCATCCTCAATAAAAAAAGGATTCACTCAATTTAACAACAATCAAACATATTATTTTAAAATAGGAAATTCTCTTATGGTATTCATTATTGCTTTTATGATATGTGGGCTAATTTATTATACTAGATCAGTAATTCAATTAAGTCAGCTTGGAGGTGGATCAGGAGATTATAGTCAGATGCTAGGGTATGCACGTCATGCTAAAAATAACTTAGGCTTTAAAATGAGTACATCTGCCATTATTATATTCTGGATATGTGAAGGATTATTTTATATATCAACATATATTTTTATTAACAATATATTTAATTGTAAATCAAAGATTACTAAGGAATTAAAATATTTATTTCCGATAATTTTGTATACATTTATGGCAATTCTATCCACTGGAAGGACGCTTATAATGCGAGAGTTTATTTTCATTGTAGTTATTATTGTGGTATTTAAATATCGCCATATCAATTGGAGTGCTAAATTTAATAAGAAAATCATCAAGATAATTTCTATTGTTATTAGTGCTTTTTTTATTTTATTCTACTATTTGGGATTATTAACAGGGAAATCTAGTAATAAAGAATTTTTTGATTACATTGCTGTATATTTTGGTAGCTCTATTGCTGCACTTAATGAGTATATGAAATATCCTTTTAGAAGTACAGACTTCCTATGGGGAGGGCATACTTTATTTGGTTTTTATACTATTCTTAGAAAGGTTTTGAGTTTTATTCCGAATTTATCAACACCTCTTGAATTTACTATATTAGGGAGTATGTATGCAACTAATATTTATACACCAATCAGAAGGTATTACCAAGATTTTGGATATATCGGTGTAATTATTATAGCCTTTTTTATAGGCTTTTATTATAAAAAGTTCCTTCTAAAGATTAAATATAAACCATCTAATATATCAACTATCCTATATGCATATGCTTTTTTTCCGATTGTAGAGATCATGATTGAAGAGCGTGTTTTCATGGATTTGCTCACAATTAAATCGATATTTATTGTAGTATTTATTACAATAATGTACCGATTATTAGTAAAAGGTTATTTGATTGAATAAACAAATTTTAAATGCGTTGTCTAATATATATCTTTTATCTATAATTATAAGTTTTAGGAGGGAATAATTTGATAGTAGGTGGTATAGTCTTGTATAATCCAAATATTGGGATCTTAAAAGAAAATATCAAATCGATTTATTCACAAGTTTATAGATTAGTTCTCATTGATAATAATTCCAATATTGAAATAAGAAATGAAGTGATAAAACTTATTCGGCTATATGAAAACATAAGAATAATACAAAATGATAAGAATGAGGGAATTGCAAAAGCATTAAATCAGGTGATGGAATTTGCTGAAAGCATTAATGCAGAATGGGCGATCACTTTAGACCAAGACTCTGTATGTCCTCCAAATTTAATAGCTACATATGAGAAATATACTAATTTAGCTGATGTAGCAATAATTACACCAGTAATTATTGATAGAAATGACAGAACCAGAGATTATAATACAAGTTATGATCATCAAGAGATTGAAAGATGTATTACTTCTGCTGCTTTGAATAATATCAAGGTTTGGAGAAATGTAGGCAAATTTGATGAAAAAATGTTTATTGATTTTGTTGACTTTGAATATTCCTATAGGGTAAGAGAATATGGATATAAAATATTACGTATAAATAAAATTAATTTATTACATAGGTTAGGAGACCTTAAGATTAAGTATATTGGGAAAAAGAAAATATGTGTAGGAAATCATAACGCTTTAAGGAAATATTATTACGTTAAAAACGCTTGTTATTGTCATAGAAGGCATAAAATATTATACCCAGCAAAATCTATGATTTTTGATATCTGTAAATTAACTATAAAAATAATACTATATGAAAATGAAAAAAAACAAAAATTAAGACATGTTGTCAAAGGTATTAAAGATGGATTAGTAATACCTATAAACAGGTAGAACAAAATACATAGAAATAATACTAATAAATTTAGATAAAGTTCATTTTTATTAATTTGTAAATGAAAATTTGTATAGCTATAATAATGAAAGAAGAGGTGTTGTTATGAAAGGAATAATTTTAGCTGGAGGATCAGGTACTAGACTTTATCCACTGACAATGATAACAAGTAAACAATTATTACCTATATACGACAAACCAATGATATACTATCCACTTTCTACTCTTATGTTAGCAGAAATTAAAGATATATTAATAATCTCAACTCCTCAGGACTTACCTAACTTTGAGAAATTATTAGGAGCTGGAAGTCAATTTGGCGTTAAGTTATCATACAAAGAACAACCATCACCTGATGGACTAGCACAGGCATTTATAATAGGTGAGGATTTTGTAGGCGATGATACTTGTGCGATGGTATTAGGTGATAATATATTTTATGGAAATGGTCTCACATCTATGTTAAAAAAGGCGACAGAGAATGCAGAAAATGGACAAGCTACTATTTTTGGATACTATGTTCACGATCCTGAGAGGTTTGGTATTGTAGAATTTGATGAAGGTGGAAAAGTTATTTCGGTGGAAGAGAAGCCTAAAAAACCTAAATCTAATTATTGTATTACAGGGTTATATTTCTACGATAATCGTGTAGTTAAATATGCAAAACAAGTTAAACCTTCAGCAAGAGGAGAACTTGAAATTACTGACTTAAATCGGATATATCTTGAAGATGGAACACTTAATGTGCAACTTTTAGGAAGGGGTTATGCTTGGCTAGATACTGGGACTATGGACAGTTTGGTTGAAGCAGCAGATTTTGTACAGATGATCGAGAAACGTCAAGGCATAAAGATTTCTGCACCAGAAGAAATTGCTTATATTAATAATTGGATAGATAAAGAAACCATTTTAAAGTCAGCTGAAAGATATGGCAAGTCTCCTTATGGAGAACATCTAAAGCGAGTAGCCGAGGGGAAGATTAGATATTAGCATTGTTGAAGTGACTTTTGCGAAGGAGCAGTGAAATATATGAAAGTAACTAAAACTAAATTCAAGGATTTATTGATTATAGAAACAAATGTATATGGTGATCATAGAGGTTAGTTTACAGAGACTTATACAAAAAATAAATTTATAGATAATGGGATAGATGTTGATTTCGTTCAAGATAATCAATCCTATTCAGCTCAAAAAGGAACGTTGAGGGGAATTCATTTTCAAACTAACCCCAAGGCACAAACAAAAATGATTAGGTGTACTAAAGGTTCTATAATCGATACCGTAGTAGACTTAAGAAAAGGATCAGATACATATAAACAATGGTTTACATTGAATTGTCTGAAGAGAATAAAAAGCAATTATTTATACCTAAAGGTTTTGGACATGCTTTTTTAACGATAACTGATGATGTAGAAGTACAATACAAGGTAGATGAATATTATTCTAAGGAACATGATAGAAGTATAAAATTTGATGATCCTGAGATAGGTATAGATTGGGGTGTTGAGAATCCTATTTTATCACAGAAAGATTTGAATGCACCTTTTCTTAAAGATAGTGATGCCAATTTTAGTATTAAGGTCCTTGTAACTGGTGTGAATGGTCAGCTAGGATATGATGTAGTGAAAAGACTAAATGAACTAGGAATAGAAGCAATTGGTGTTTGCAGAAATGATTTCGATATAACTAATAAAAAGCAGACACAAGAATATATCCTAAAAAACAATCCGGATATAGTAGTACATTGTGCAGCATATACTGCTGTAGATAAAGCAGAAGATGAAAAAGAAAAATGTTATGCGATTAATGTAGAAGGAACAAGAAATATTGCAGAGGCATGTAAGAAGATAGATGCGAAAATGGTATACATTAGTACTGATTATGTATTTGATGGACAAGGTATAGAGCCACAATTAGAAAATAAAATAACTAATCCAATTAATTACTATGGTTTCTCTAAAGAACGAGGAGAACAAATTGTTAGAGACATACTTAGAAAACACTTTATAGTTAGAACTTCGTGGGTGTATGGTAAAAATGGAACTAATTTCGTTAAGACCATGTTAAGATTAGCAGAGACAAAAGATGAAATCAACGTTGTTAATGATCAGGTAGGGGCACCAACATATACAAAAGATTTAGCAGTTCTTGTTTGTGATATGATTCAAACTACTAAATATGGAACATATCATGGGGTGAATGAGGGCTATTGTAGCTGGTATGATTTTGCCTTAGCAATATTTAAAAAAGTTGGTATCGATATAAAGGTAAATCCTGTATCTACATCGGAATATGTTACTAAGGCAAAAAGACCTCTGAACTCTAGATTATATAAGGCAAACCTAGACAAAAATGGATTTAAAAGATTACCAGAGTGGAGAGATGCTTTGGATAGATATTTAGAAGAATTGCAATAAATTTAGAATGATGAGGTTAGATATTTGAATAGTAAAGCTATTAGTTTTCTTAAAAATTTTTCATATACATTATCATCCAACTTGATATCACTTCTAATTTCAACCGTAGTTACGTTGATTGTACCAAAGCTAATTGGAGTAGAAGAATATGGATATTGGCAGCTTTATCTGTTCTATTCATCATACTTAGGATTTTTACATTTTGGCTGGATTGATGGTATTTATCTGAGATATGGTGGGGCAGAGTATGATAAGCTTGATAGAAAGTTATTTTTTTCCAGTTTATTATGTTATTATGTTATTATCAAGTCAGCTGTTGAAGGAATAATGATTTGGGTTATCTCTGGCTCGTTAGTTCTAGATACTGATAGGAGTTTTATAATTAAAATGGTAGCTCTAGTATTAGTCATTGTCAATACGAGAGCCATGATTCTTTTTATTCTTCAGGCACCCAATAGAATCAAAGAATATGCCAGAGTAACTATGTCAGATAGAATTCTATATATTATTTTAATTATCTTCTTCTTATTAGTTGGTATTAGGGACTATAAGTTAATGATTGTTGCTGATTTGATTGAAAACTATTATCACTAATTTATGCCATGTATTCTTGTAAAAATATTGTTTTTAATAAGTTAAGCATTTTTTATTTTTCTTTAAATGAAACAGTTATTAATATTAATGTATGAATTAAGTTGATGTTTTCTAATATAGCAAGTATGCTCATCATCGGTATAGTTAGGTTTGGTATAGAGAGGACATGGGAATGTTGCCACTTTTGGTAAAGTTTCACTTACACTGAGCATTTCAAATATGACTATGTTGTTTATAAATGCTGTAGGAATAATAATGTATCCAATATTACGTAGAACTAATCAAGAAAAACTACCATCAATTTATACTACTATGAGAGATTTTTTAATGACTACTCTATTCGCAGTTCTTGTTATTTATTACCCTATTAAAACTTTGCTGTCAGCATGGTTGCCACGATATGCAGAAAGTTTAATGTATATGGCATTAGTTTTTCCGATGTTCATATATGAAGGAAAAATGGCATTATTGATTAATACTTACTTAAAGACCTTGAGAAAAGAAAAAATGATGCTTAAAATTAACTTAATGTCAATGGCTTTAAGTTTAATATTAACTTCGTTTTCTACACAAATTTTTAGGAATCTTGATTTAGCAATAATTAATATTGTATTATTACTTGCATTTAGATCTATGTTAGCAGAATTATATTTATCAAAAGAACTGAAAATCAGTATCAAGAAAGATATTTTATTAGAGTTTTTATTAACAGCAGTATTTATTATATCTGGATGGTTTGTAAATTCATGATATACAGTCTTGATATATGGTGTTTTTTATCTACTATATATTATTATAAAAGCAAAGGATATTGCCATTGCAATTAAATCATTGAAGTCTTTAATAAAATCTTAGGAGGAAAAGAAGATGAAAACTATTTTAGTTACTGGTGGCGCAGGATTTATTGGAAGTAATTTTGTTAAGCTAATGTTAGCAAGGCACTCTGACTACAAAATTATAAATATAGATGTATTGACTTATGCTGGAAATTTAGAAAACTTAAAGGAAGTATCAGATAACCCCAAGTACACATTTATCAAAGCAGATATAAGAGATAGAGGAAAAATCGAAGAGATATTCTCATTATATAATATAGATAATGTTGTGAACTTTGCAGCTGAATCTCATGTAGATAGAAGTATTGAAGAGCCAAAGGTATTTTTAACAACTAACATTATAGGAACCCAAACATTATTAGATGTAGCAAAGAAACATTGGAAAATTAATCCCAATGATAAGTATTGCAAGGGATATAAAGAAGGAGTTAAATTCTTACAGGTTTCTACTGATGAAGTATATGGAGCACTAGGTGAAACAGGAATGTTTATAGAGACAATGCCTTTAATGCCTAACAGCCCTTACTCTGCATCAAAAGCAAGTGCAGATGGTAGTAAGAGCATATCACGAAACTTTTGGTATGCCGGTTAATATAACTCGTTGCAGTAATAATCATGAGTGGTATCAGTTCCCAGAGAAACTAATACCACTCATGATTAATAACTGCTTGAAAGGTAAAGACTTGCCTGTTTATGGTGATGGAATGCAAGTAAGAGACTGGTTGCATGTATCTGATCATTGCTCTGCTATTGATACAGTTCTACATAAAGGTGTAGATGGAGATATTTACAATATTGGTGGAAATAATGAAAAGGCTAATATTGAGATAGTAAAGTTAATCATTAAGACCTTAGATAAATCAGAAGATCTAATTAAATATGTTAAAGACAGGCCTGGACATGATATAAGATATGCAATTGATAATACAAAGATTACCACGCAGCTAGGATGGAGCCCTTCATATACCTTTGAACAAGGAATGAAAGAAACCATTGAGTGGTATTTAAATAATACTGAATGGATTGGAAACATCGTATCTGGTGATTACATGAAGTACTATGAAGAAATGTATTCTGGTATCGATGAAGTTGCAGCTTCTAAGAAAAATTAAATCAAACGCATCTGCATCTAAAACTTCAGGGTAAACATCGTCTTATGTTACTTTAGTTATTAAAGTTATTTGAAACCTCAGTACTTGGTAAAAGCCTTTTACTATACTTAAAAAGTGTTATTGTGGAGGGATTATGAAAAAATCATGGTTAAAATTAAAAGAATTCCCTAAGAAAAATTGTTTATGTTAATCTAAAAGTGGTCCACCATTTCAGTTGAAAACTGGTCCACCTTTAAAATATAATACCCCTATGAATGTTTTTTAGGGGGAGATGGAAGGTGATAACACTGGACCAGAAAGCAGAAATATTACTAAAATATTTCAGAGAAAATAAGTCACAAAGGGCAATAAGTAAAGAGCTTGGCATTTCAAGAACCACAGTACAAAAATACATTAAGGAATTTCAATCTAAAAATGAAAGATTGCAAGAATTAGCAAAAGGCGAAGAAAGAAATAAAGCTGAAATACTTCTTTTAATTGAAGAAATGGCATCTAAACCTAAATATGATACTAGTAACAGGAAAAAAGTAAAATTAACAGATGAGGTAATGGAAGAGATAGATAAGCTTATCTTGCTAAATGAAAGAAATAAAGAGCTGGGAAGAGCTAAGCAACTAATGAAAAAGATAGACGTACATGAAGCCTTAATAGATAAGGGATATGATATTGGATATACAACAGTCTGCAACTACATAAAAGAAACTTATGAACAAAAAGAAGCATATGTTAGGCAAGAATATACTTTAGGAGAAGTATTAGAATTTGATTGGGGTGAAGTTAAGCTTACCATTAATGGGAAAAATACTACCTTAAACATGGGACTTTTCACAACTGCAAAAGGTTCATACCATTATGCAAGGCTTTACCATAATCAAAAGATGGAGAATTTCTTAGATATTCATGTAAAGTGTTTTAATCACATTGGGGGTGTTCATAGGGAAATAGTTTATGACAATATGAAACAAGCAGTAAAAAGATTTGTATGTAGAAATAAAAAAGAAGCCACTGAAGACTTAATTAAAATATCCTTGTACTATGGCTTTAAATACAGGTTCTGTAATGTAGCTAGTGGTAATGAAAAAGGCCATGTAGAAAGAGGAATAGAATTTGTCAGGAGAAAGGTTTTCTCAAGTAAAAGTGAATTTGATTCAGTAGAGGAAGCAAACAAACACCTAAAAGAAACACTAGATAAACTTAATTCTAGAGAAAGAAACTGGTTAAAAAACAAGAGTCCAAAAGATATCCTAGGGAAAGAATTGGATTATCTACTACCATTAAAACCATCTTACGATACAGCTAGAAGAATAGAAGTTAGAGTTAATAAATATAGCGTAATTAATATAGATCAAAACAAATATTCAGTACCAGATTACCTTGTAGGTAAATTTGTGATGGCTAAAATATATCTAGACACAATAGAAATATTCTACAAAGATAAGCTAATAGCAAGCCATAAAAGATCATACTTAAATCACAACTGGACAGTAGACATAAATCATTTTATCCATACATTAAAAAAGAAGCCTGGAGCGCTGCATTCTTGTGTAGGTAGACATCAGCTCTCTCCAGAACTTCAAGAAGTATATCAAAAATATTATACTAATAATCCTAAGGATTTCATAGTACTTTTAGAACTGATAAAAGAAAAAGATTTAGAAAGTGTGTTAGATGCCATAAAAGAACTAGAAAAAATCAAGGTAGAGATGGTAAATACAGACAATATCAAAAATATAATTTTCAAATCTCCCACTATGGATAATCCTTTGGGAAGTGAAGATATATCAATACAAAAAGCATCTTTGGAGCAAATTTCAATTTTAAATGAGATGTTTAAACTAAATTCGGTGGGAGGTTATGAAAATTGAATGAGATAATAAGTGAAATCAAAGAATATGTTAAAGAGCTTAAGATACCAGGAATAAATCAGGGATTAAGGATGAAGATTGAAGAAGCATACAAGCTAAATCAGCCCTATGAAGAGCTTTTAAGGGACATTTTCATGGAAGCCTATGATATGAGAATGGAAAATGGTAGGAAAAACAGGATTAGAAATGCTCGTTTTCCATACAAAAAATACTTAGATGAACTTCAGGTAGATTATCTACCTGAAGATGCTAAAAAGAAGTTTAAAGAGCTTAAAACCTTAAGATTCATAGAAGAAGGCAGAAACATAATCTTAGCAGGAAACCCTGGCACTGGAAAGACCCATTTATCAATAGGCCTTGGTATTAATGCCTGTAATAAGGGGTATAAGGTGTTTTTCACCACAGCCGCATCCTTAATAAACGAGCTTAAGGAAACCAAGAGTGATAAAAAGCTATATACATTTGAGAAGAGATTTGAAAAATATGACCTAATAATTTTAGATGAATTAGGATACATCTCCTTTGACAAGGAAGGTAGTGAGCTTTTATTTACATTTCTTTCATTAAGAGCAGAGAGAAAATCAACCATAATAACTACAAACCTATCCTTTGATAGATGGAATGAAATATTTAATGATGCAGTTCTAACAGCTGCACTAATAGATAGGATGACCCATAAATCCTATGTGTTAAATATGAATGGTGAATCTTACAGAATAAAAGAAACCAGAGAGTGGTTAGAAAAGAGCAATTAATTTTTTTATTTCAACTGGCCCAGTTTTCGATGGTTCGTTGTATAATTAAATGCAACACCAAAAAAATATAGAACCATAGCGAGAAAATCATGTATAATATTTTTAACCAAAAAAAAATAATACAGTGAGGTGCTCGCTATGGCTAATTCTAATTGT
>NZ_RXHQ01000047.1 GCF_004138105.1 Xylanivirga thermophila
TACTTTTCCCCTCATTTAGCAAAGCACATATTATTCCACGTTCATATGAATTTAGATGTTCAAATTTGCGTGTACCTGTGTTACAATTAGAATTAGCCATAGCGAGCACCTCACTGTATTATTTTTTAGTCAAAAATATTATACATGATTTTCTCGCTATGGTTCTATATTTTTTTGGTGTTGCATTTAATTATACAACGAACCTTTATTTTTTATTGTATAGCCAAGATTGAATATATATGGTATATATTGTACACTATATATAAACGGCTGGCAAAGGACAAGAAGGAGTGATGTTGATGGAAAATGTAAATCCGCCTTCGGTAGGTAAAAATATAACTTATTATAGAAAAAAGAAAAACATGAGTATGGATGATTTATCAAAACGTTCAGGAGTATCTAAATCTATGCTTTCACAGATTGAACAGGGCAAATCCAATCCTACTGTTGTTACGGTATGGAAAATTGCCCGTTCTCTTGATGTAAATATACAAAAGCTGCTTGAAAGTAGTGATGATACTCCAATAGAAGTAATAAGAAAAGAGGATATGCCAATTACCCTTTCTGAGGATAAACTATGTAGTATAAATATAAAGTCCCCTGTACATATGACTGATAACCTGGAACTTTACCATTTGATATTTAAACCCCATGGTATCAATAAATCAGCAGCCCATTTTCCTGATACGGAGGAATTTCTTACTGTTTTAAAGGGACAATTAAGGGTAATTGTTGGGGAACATTCCAAGGTGATAAATACAGGCGATACTGCCAGGTACAGGGCAGATGAAACACATGATATAGAAAATATTTCAGATGAGGAAAGTGAAGCGTTCTTAGTAGTATGGTTTCCAAATAAGTAATAACTTTTATACCCCTAAGGCAGTCCATAGAAGAGTCATAGGCCGACTGTATAGACAAGGCGGGAAAACCTGCATATAATCTTAAAAAGATGACAGAGGATATGTTGAATAAACTAAAACAAAAGCTTAAAATAAAATGTAGTATAGAGTCAATAATATAATATACAATCAGGAGGTCATTCTGTGAAAAAACCTAATATAATACTTATAACTGTGGATCAGATGCGAGGGGATTGTTTGGGTGTTAAGGGTCATCCTGTAATTGAGACGCCATATCTTGATATGATGTGTAGAAATGGGGTAATGTTTACCAATGCTTATTCTGCAGTGCCCAGCTGTATAGCTGCCCGGGCGGCCATAATGACAGGATTGTCTCAAGCTTCCCATGGACGAGTGGGGTATCAGGATAAAGTTGAATGGGATTATGAGCATACCCTACCAGGAGAATTGGCAGCTGATGGTTATTACACAAAATGCGTAGGGAAGATGCATGTATATCCTGAAAGAAAACTTTGTGGGTTTCATGATGTAGAATTACATGACGGGTATCTTCACTATAGTAGGAATTATAACAGCCCTACTAGAGAGGCGTGGAATCAATGTGATGACTATTTACCCTGGCTTCGAGAGAGATTGGGTCCCGAAACCGATATGATAGATACGGGTTTAGATTGTAATTCATGGGTTGCACGCCCATGGATGTATGATGAGTATCTTCATCCTACAAATTGGGTAGTTACTAGATCCATAGATTTTTTAAGGCGCAAGGATCCTACTAAGCCATTTTTTTTAATGATGTCCTTTGTAAGACCTCATGCACCTTTAGATCCGCCTGAAGTATATTTTAATCAGTATATAAATGAAGATATTCCTAAGCCTCCTATAGGCGATTGGGCAGATAAGGAAGATAATAATAGGGATGGACTAAATGTAGATTGCTTGAAGGGGATAATAAATGACAAGGCATTAAAGAGGGCAAGGGCCGCCTATTATGGCTGTATTACACATATAGATCACCAAATAGGGAGGTTTATACAGTTATTAGGAGAATATGGGCATCTAAATGATAGTATAATCATCTTCACATCTGATCATGGTGATATGCTCGGTGACCATAATTTCTTTAGAAAATCCCTAGGGTATGAGGGCAGTGCCAATATTCCATTTATAGTATATGACCCAGGCAATATATTAGGATGTAAAAAAGGACAGGTATTTGATAATGTACTGGAGCTTCGTGATATAATGCCCACTATACTAAATATGGCGGGAGCAGATATACCAGATAGCATAGAGGGAAAAAGTATATTACCTATTATACAGGATGAAAATGCTCCTTGGCGGGAGTATATCCATGGTGAGCACAGTTATGGGGATCTATCAAACCATTATATAACCAATGGGCGGGAAAAATATATATGGTATTCTCAGACTGGGCGGGAGCAATATTTTGACCTAGTAAATGATAGAGAGGAGATGTATGATTTATCTAAAAATCCTGATTACAAGGATAGGATAGGGTATTGGAGAAGTATTTTGGTTAAAAAACTAGAAGGCAGGGAAGAGGGATATTCCGACGGGAAAAATTTAGTAGTAGGTAGACCTGTTAAATCATGTCTTAATCATATAATGAAATAAGAAACACATGTGAAATTAAGTATGAAATAAGAAGTGTGAAAGGGAATCTTATGTAATTACATAAGATTCCCTTTTTTGGTTCGCCCAGCATGGGCATAATCTAATCGGTGTAAGCCTGTAAAGTTCCCTGATACTGGGAAACTTATAGCCAATGACAAGGATGTCCATCGTGAGGTGGAATCTGAAGGAGGTCGGATGGCAAACCCTCTTATCTGACGGATAGAAATCACATATAAGGTATGGTATATCGGGTAAGTTTGCCAAACAAACTGAAGCCCAATAACTATAAGAAGGTATGCTGTGTAAATGTGGCAGATAGGTGGAGGAAAAGATTACACACCTTAACTGGGGAGGTCTGTATGGTATGCTTTGTAGAGTAATAGAATATTTACTCCTTAGTAACTCATATCGCAGGTATGGCTGAACATACAGAAGTCAGTTCAAGTTGTAGTACCGAAGAAGTCTATGAAAATAGATGGAGGAAAGGATTTGACGGTTGGGATAAGACAGACGCTATTTATCTGATACTTGAAGATAGCAGTTGCTCGAAAGAGGTTACTTATTTGAGGGTAGGTTGGAAACCTAGAGTAAAGGATAAGAACGCTTAGAGTTATGCAAGGCATAGGCACATCTTAGAACAACTGAACCTCCCCAAACTTATATGTGTTTCTTAATAAAAAATAGTTGACAATGATAATCATTATCTATACAATTAGGGTGGTTAAAATTTTTTAACAAAGGAGAAATTCTATGATTGATAAAAATCTTTTAAATTTGTTGGGCAAATCTAAAAAGTATATATTTTATAATGTGTTTTTTCAATGGTTGAATATGCTTTGTAATATTTTTATGATTTTGACTTTAGTTAGAGTTTTATTTGATGTGATAATAGGAAATCATAGGTGTTTTGAAGGCTTGAAGTATTTTTTTTTAATTTTGATTTTAGGGATAGTATTTAGGGGAGTGTTTAGATACTTGGCAGATACTATGAGTTATAAGACTACACTAAGGGTAAAGAGCGAGATTAGAGACAAGATATATAATAAACTTCTAGCTATTGGTCCTAATTACAAGGACAATATTGCTACAGCAGAAGTAGTTCAACTAACAATAGAAGGTGTAGAGCAGCTAGAAGTATATTATAGCAAGTATATGCCACAGTTTTTTTATAGTATTTTAGCACCATTAACTCTCTTCGTTGTATTATCTCGGTATAGTTTAAAGGTGAGTTTGATTTTATTATTGGGAGTACCATTAATTCCCGTTTCTATCATAATAGTAGCAAAATTTGCAAAAAAGCTTCTTAATAAATATTGGTCTATTTATATTGGACTTGGAGATAGTTTTTTGGAAAATCTTCAGGGTTTAACTACACTGAAAATTTATGAAGCAGATGAATATAAAAATAAGATCATGAATGAAGAGGCAGAAAAATTTCGAAAGATTACTATGAAAGTATTAGCTATGCAACTAAATTCTATAACAGTTATGGATTTGGTAGCTTTTGGTGGATCAGCAATAGGTATGATTTTTACAATATTAGAGTATAGCAACGGTCGATTGGAGTTGGCGCCAGCTTTGGCAATCATACTATTATCATCAGAGTTTTTTATTCCTATGAGATTATTAGGATCATTTTTTCATGTATCTATGAATGGTGTCAGTGCATCTAAGAAGATTTTTAAACTTCTTCAAATGCCAGAAGAAGAAAATGCACAGTTAGAAATCGATCCAACTAATATGGATATAGTATTGAAAGATCTTTATTTTTCATATGAAGAAGATAGAGAAATACTAAAAGGCATTAATCTAGCAATACCAAAAGGTAAATTTGTATCCATTGTTGGGGAAAGTGGTAGTGGTAAATCTACTATTGCTTCTTTGATTATGGGATATAGATGTAATTATAAGGGGAGTTTGACTATTGGAGGTATTGAACTTTCAGATATATCTAATGAAAGTATAATGAAACATTGTACATATATTGGGCATGATGAATATATATTCAAGGGTACAGTTAAAGAGAATCTTTTAATGGGCATTCCTAAGGGAATAAGTATAACAGATAAAGAAATGAATGAAATTCTTAAATTGGAGTTATGATTGGAGCTATTACTACAGGAGTACTTGGCTTTTTAGACTCTATATTTATAGTAATAGTTGCAGCTTATGGGCTTTTAGGGGAGGTAGGGTACAAAGTACCGTTGAATCAAAAAGAAATTATTATACTTCTCTTGATACTAGGAGTGATGCGTGGAGTTCTTAGATATGCTGAGCAGTATTCTAATCATTATGTAGCTTTTAAACTATTGGCTCTCATTAGAGATAAGGTTTTTAGTGCTCTTAGAAGACTTTCTCCAGCTAAGTTAGAGGGAAAGGATAAGGGAAATTTGATTTCTATTATCACTAGTGACATAGAGCTTCTTGAGGTTTTTTATGCACATACTATTTCTCCAGTGGCTATTGCATTTATAGTATCTTTAGTTATGGTTATTTATGTAGGGAAATTTCACTGGATATATGGATTGATTGCATTGTTAGGATATGCCACTATCGGTATTCTAGTACCGCTAGTGAATTCTTCTTTGGGGAGAGAAGACGGGCTTGATTATAGAAATGAAGTTGGAGAGATGAATACCTATCTTCTAGATAGTCTTCGAGGATTAAGAGAAATTATGCAATATGATCAAGGAGATAAAAGGCAACGAGAAATCTATGAACAGACGCAAGGTTTGTCTAGAATTCAGAGAAAACTAATTAGGTTACAATCTTTTACAAGTATTCTTTCGGAGATGTGTATATATGTTTTTTCTGGGATAATGTTGGCTACAGGATTTTATTTATACAGTAGAGGAAAGGTAGATGTAGTTGGAGTTGTGATACCTACAGTTACGATGCTTAGTTCTTTTGGGCCAGTAGTTGCATTAGCTAGTTTATCAAACAATCTATTTCATACTTTTGCTGCTGGAGATCGTATTTTGGATATTTTAGAGGAAACCCCAGTGGTATCAGAAGTATACGATGGAAAAGATATAAAATTTGAGAAGATTATGATTTATGATGTGAGTTTTAGTTATGATGAGGAGGTAATTTTAGATAAAGTGAACATGGAGTTTCCAAGGGACAAAATAATTGGTATATATGGGAAAAGTGGTTCTGGTAAGTCCACATTATTAAAATTGATAATGAGATTTTGGGATGTAAATCAAGGGAAGATTGAGATGAATAGTGAGGATATTAAGAATATTAATACTAGTTCTCTTCGTGACAATCAAGCTTATGTAACCCAAGAGACTCAGCTTTTTAATGACACTATAAAGAATAATATAAAAATTGCAAAACTAGATGCTAAAGATGAGGAAATTATAGAAGCTTGTAAAAAAGCTTCTATACATGAATTTATAAAGAGCTTGCCAAAGGGCTATGATACCAATATAGGAGAATTAGGTGATAGTCTTTCAGGAGGTGAACGTCAGCGAATTGGTATTGCTAGGGCATTCCTTCATGATGCTCCTTTACTTCTTTTAGATGAGCCTACTTCTAATTTAGATAGTTTAAATGAAGGAATAATACTTAAATCTTTAAAAGAACAGTCAGAGGAAAAGACTGTAATATTAGTTTCTCATAGAACTTCAACTTTAGGCATTGCAGATCAAAAATATCATGTAGAAAGTAAGCGGGTGAGTTAAATGAAGGCTATATTTATAATTTTAGGATTTTTATTTACAATTATAGGTGTGATTGGGATAATATTACCCATATTGCCAACAACACCATTTTTACTAATAGCATCTTTTTGTTTTATGAAGGGATCGGACAAATTAAATAATTGGTTTAAATCCACAAAGTTATATAAGAACAATTTGGAATCTTTTAATAAGAATAGGAGTATGACATTTAAGACTAAGGCAGTTATACTGGGATTTGCTACTATAATGTTACTAATTCCATTTATTACAGTACCAGTATTGCCAATGCGTATTTTTATTATAGTATTAATCATTTTGAAGTACTACTTTTTTATATTTAAAATAAAAACAGTAAAGCCAGAGAAAAAAAGAAAAACTGTACTAGTAGAAGAATAAGGTGTAAACACAGGGGGATTAACTCTTTACTAGAAATATTGCATTTAAAATCTAAATTGTAATATTAGCAGTTGTTTTAAAAAAGAGTTTTACGGAAATATTAAAGGCAGTTCTCTATTAGTTATAGGGTGCTGCTTTTTGTTATCATAAATAAAATCATTATCATATTCTTATATTTTATTGTTTATTGCTGATAAAGCTTATATAATCGTATCATACATTAAAAAGACGCGCGCCTTTTATAGTATTAAACATTTAATTGTATTTTCATATTTGTACTTACCGACTGAATCTCTGTTAAAATTATACATAATAATAAGGGGGATAATGTTATGGAGAAAAAGCGTAATAGTCTTATAGCATTAATTTTAATAGTGTTAATGGTTATCAGTATAGGGTTGACTGGTTGCGGTAAATCTGAAAAAACCGATGTAGCGGATAAAGCTGATCAGCAAAAAGAAAGTGATGCCTCCTCAAAAGATAAGGATAAACAGGATGAAAAATCAACAGATGATAGCAACTCAAATGATGAAGGTGGATTGCCCATAGTAAAAGAAGCAACAACATTGAAATATTGGGTACCGATGCATGGAAGTGCAACCAAGATAATGAAAAGCTATAATGAGAATGAAGTCTATAAGGAACTTGAAAAGAGAACCGGAGTACATATTGAATTTATACATCCACCTGCCGGGCAGGCAAAAGAGCAATTCAATCTTATGATAGCGTCTAAAGATCTACCTGATATCATAAGTCAGCTTACTGACGGGTATCCCGGTGACGTAGACAAGGCCATAGATGACGGGGTTTATTTACGGCTAAATGAATTGATTGATAAATATGCTCCAAATTACAAAAAAATAAGGGAAGAGAATGCTGAAATAGCAAGACAGACTATAACGGATGAAGGAAATATCTGGTCTTTCCCATGTATTCAAACTACCGAAGAATTGCCGTGGTGGGGTCTTCTTATCAGAAATGATTGGTTGGAAGATGTAGAGCTTGAAATGCCCACTACTATTGATGAATGGCATACGGTACTTACAGCATTCAAGGAAAAGAAAGATGCCGAAGCGCCCCTTATGTTTCCAAAAGAAGGGTATGACTGGGGAGGAATGTTTGTAGGTGCATTTGATATTGGACCTGGATTTTATCAGCAAGGTGGTAAAGTAAAGTATGGATTTATAGAACCGGGGTTTAAAGACTATTTAGCCGAAATGAATAAATGGTATGATGAGGGACTTATAGATAAGGATTTTGCTACTCGGGATGATAAGAGCTATGAAGCTATGATCACATCCGGTAAATCAGGTGCTCTCCCGGCAGCATATGAACATGTAGCAGTATATGAAAGCATTATGAAATCCAATGATCCCAAGGTGAAGTTTTCACCGGCACCCTATCCCTCTCTGGAATCTGGGAAAAAGGTACAATATAGAGAAAAGGATGAGTTTAACAAGGGATGTGATACTGTTATAACTACATCGTGTGAAAAACCGGAAGTAGCAGTTAAATGGCTAGATTATGCATATGGTGATGAAGGTTCAATGCTATTTAACTGGGGAATTGAAGGTGTAAGCTATGAATTAGTAGAAGGTAACCCACAGTTTACTGAACTTATGACAAATAATCCTGATGGACTGGCTTATTCAATGCTTTCGTGGAAATACAAACTGCATATGGGACCTTATAAGAGGGATTGGAAGGCATTTGCAGGATTGGAAAAGGTAGAAGATTGCATGAAAACCTGGGGTGAAGCTGGCACAGACTATGTTATGCCTCGTGTTCAGCTATCGGATGAAGAGAGCCGCAAATATTCTAATAAGATGAATGAAATAAATACTTTTGTAGAGGAAAAAATATTAAAATTTGTAATGGGTGTAGAACCAATAGATAAATTTGAAAAATTTGTGGAACAGGTAAAAAAGATGGGGATTGATGAAGCGATAGATATAAAACAAGCTGCGTTGGATAGATACAACGCAAGGTAACTGATCTAGAAAATTGAATTGAAGGGAAGGCTTTGCTTTCTCTTCAATTCGATATAAATGTAAGGGGATGATATAATGGACAGGGATTTAGCATATCAAAGGGATAAAAAAAACATAATAAAAAAGGATTTTATAAAGAATAGGTATGTCTATCTTATGGCATTGCCTATACTTGCATATTACATAATTTTTTGTTATATACCCATGTATGGGGTTACTATTGCTTTTAAGGATTTTAGTATTAAATTGGGTATACTTAAAAGCCCATGGGCAGGATTTAAATACTTTAAAGATTTTTTTAATAGCTATTATTGTTTAAGGGTAATTAAAAATACCCTTCTTCTTAATCTATATGATCTTTTATGGGGATTTCCAGCTCCTATTATACTGGCATTGCTTTTAAATGAGTTAAGAAATCAGAAATTCAAACGATGTGTACAGACGGTAACATATCTTCCACATTTTGTATCAATGGTGGTAATATGCGGCATAATAATAGAATTTGTGTCTACTGATGGTTTGATAAATGTATTGCTTTCATATTTAGGCATAGAACCATCAAATATGTTAACACGACCCGAGCTATTCAGAACAATATATATATCTTCTGGTATATGGCAGGGTATAGGTTGGGGGAGTATAATCTATCTGGCAGCATTGACAGGGATAGATCCAGCGTTATATGAAGCTGCTACTATTGATGGTGCTGGAAGATGGAAACAGACTTTACATGTCACCTTGCCGGGAATAGCACCAACTATAATCATATTACTTATACTAAGGTTGGGAAGTATGATGAGTGTGGGCTTTGAGAAGATATTGCTACTTTATAATCCTATGACCTATGAAACGGCTGATGTAATATCTACATATGTATATAGAAAGGGTTTACTAGACTTTGATTATAGTTATAGTGCTGCTGTAGGACTATTTAATTCCATTATAAATTTTTTACTGCTTATAATTGCAAATACATTAAGTAGAAAGCTTACTGAAGAAAGTTTATGGTAAGGATGGTGTATTATGATAAATAAGAGGACTACCGGTGAAAAGGTTTTTGACGTTATTAATGTAATTATTATGATTTTACTAATGATTTCATGCTTATATCCCATGTTATATGTACTTTTTGCATCTATAAGTGATCCAAAGATATTGTCACAGCATAGGGGTATACTTCTTAAACCCCTTGGATTTACACTCAAGGGATATGATTTGGTCTTTAGCAATCCAAATATTTCATCAGGATATATAAATACAATATTTTATGTAATTATAGGTACTGCCATTAATATATTTATGACTTCTCTTGGTGCATATGTATTATCACGTCGCAATCTTTATTGGAGAAAATTAATTACCTTTTTAATAACATTTACAATGTTTTTTGGCGGGGGGCTTATTCCGTATTATTTGCTGGTTCAAAAACTAGGTCTAATAAATACTAGGGCAGCTATGATAATTCCAGGTGCTGTATCTACTTGGAATCTTATAGTCATGAGGACGTCATTCTTATCCATTCCTGATAGTTTAGAGGAATCTGCGAGATTGGATGGGGCGAATGATTTTACAATACTATTTAAGATAATATTGCCATTATCTAAAGCAACCATAGCTGTTATGACATTGTTTTATGCAGTGGGACATTGGAATGAATGGTTTAATGCAATGATCTTTCTAAGGGATAGGGATCTATTCCCGTTGCAGCTTATTTTAAGGGAAATCCTTATAACAAATGATACAAAAGATATGACAATAATAACAGATGCCAGTCAGCTTGGTGAGCAGGATATATATAAGTCACTAGTGCAATACTGTACTATAATAGTGGCTACAGTGCCAATACTTTTCATATATCCATTTTTACAGAAGTACTTTGTAAAAGGCGTTATGATAGGATCAGTAAAAGGGTAAACTTATTTATAATGCAGTGGCAGTTTATTTTTGCTGCTGCATTATATACATTTATATAGTAATATATAGTGTATAACGGCTGATGAATTGGCTATGCTTAGGGGGATATATGTGTTGAAGTTTATTGAAACAAAAAATAGACGAAAAAAAGTATTCAACTCTTGGCTTTTGTCCTATATCTTTTTACTAATACTTACCTTGTTGTTGAATGTTTTTGCTTATACGAAATCCATCAGTATAATAGAGGATGAAGTAACCAAAGTCCATACGGCATCACTTAAACAACTTCAACAGATTATGGATAGCAGGCTCAATGATGTAAAAAGATTAAGTATTGAAATTGGATTTAATGATAAGATAAACAGTATAATGAGATATAAAGAACCATTGGATTGTTATTATACATATTCTCTAGTACCTATAATAAAGGACCTAAAGGCGTTTAAACTGGCAAATTCATTTATAGATGACCTATATATATATTTCGGATATAACAATTTCATACTGTCGTATTCCGGAAAATATACGCCGGAGGAATTTTATAAATTTAGATGCAATTATAAAAATTTGAGCTATGAACAGTGGCTTGCTAAACTTATGAGTAGACAGGATAACAACTATATATTAATGGGGGATGGAGTTGATGAAAATTCTAGTGAAAACAATTTAGCATTTATAAAATCTTTACCGATAGAGGATAATAGTATCTGTGAAGCAACTATTGTTGCTGTAATAAATCAAGATATTTTTAGTGGTGCGCTTCAGGAGATAAAATGGATGGATCAGAGTATGGTTATGGTAATTGATCAATATGATAATATACTAATATCTGCAAATAATTTAAAATCTAACTCAAGTTTATTTAAATATGGGCAATTAAAAGAGTATGAGGGTATATTTCATATGAAGATAGACAGTCAACCTGTAGTAGTATCCTATATTACATCAAGTGTAACTGGCTGGAAGTATGTATCAATATTTCCTACCGGTATATTCTTGGAAAAGGCAAAATACATAAAAAAAATCATATGGCTGAGTATAATACTTTGTTTATCAGTAGGATTTTGGGTAGCTTTTATGTTCTCAAAGAAGAATTATACACCAATAAATAGAATGGTAAAAATTATAAATGATAATGTTGGAGAACCTATAAGCGAAGATTCAGATGAGATAAGGTATATAGAAAAATCATTGTTACAGGTAATTGAGGAACGGGAAAAAGTATATAGGAAATTGGATAAGCAAAAGGATGTGCTAAAAAATAATTTCTTATGTCGTTTGCTGAAAGGACATATATCCAATATCGATGCTATTCAGCAGTCATGTCAAAATTACGATATACACTTTGAAGGGGATTACTTTATTGCTATGGTGTTCTATATAGAGGATTATAGTAGTATATTTTTTGAAAAAATGAATGACAATGGCGATGAATTATTAAATATGGCCCATTTTATAATACAGAATATTACTTATGAACTTATAGGGGGATTTTTTAAATGCTATGTAGTTGAAATAGATAATATGTTATGCTGTCTGATAAACGATTATGAAGGCAAAGGAGAAATAATAAACGATAAAATATATCCTGCTGCAGAGCAAATAAAAAAATTTATTGAAGATAAATTTGGAATAGTAACATCTATAGCTATTAGCAATATTGAGAGAGGTATTGAAGGTATTGCAAAGGTATATGTTCAAGCATTAGAAGTATTGGAATATAAAATGATAATGGGAAAGGGACAGATATTAATCTATAAACATGTTATAAAACAGGATAAGGCATATATTAAAAATAGATATTCTTTATCGGAACAAGAGAAATTTGTAAATTCAATTAAGGTAGGAAATTTTAAAGATGCGCAAGTTATATTAAATGATATGTTTGATGATATATTTTCTGGCGAAGTATGGTCCATACAGCTATTGAAGTGTAGATTATTTGGAATTTTAAATACTATAATTTGTACGATGGAAGAAACAAAGATTAATTGGGATCAAGATTTCTGGGAACAGCTAAATCCTGTGGAGAAGCTTCTGAATTGTAAAAATATTGCACAATTGAAAGAACAGATGGCATACGTATTTGGCTGTATGAACGAATACGTTACCAAGCAAAGTGCTAAACAAAATGCTGATTTAGTGAATAAGGTAAAAAAATTTGTCGGTGATCATTATTATGATGTCAATTTAAATGTATCCTATATAGCTGATAGCTTTGAAGTAAATCCATCATATTTATCAACTCTATTTAAAAAAGATACTGGAGTGGGATTGCTTGACTATATACATAAGCTTCGCATAGAAAATGCAAAAAAACTTCTGGATCAAAGTTCGATGAATATAAAAGATGTGGCAGAAAGGGTTGGGTATTATAATAGTGTAGCTTTTATCCGTGCATTTAAAAGATATGAAGGTATTACACCAGGAAAATATAAAACCATATAATCTTGTTAGAAATTTTAGTATATATTGAAAAATGAATTAAAATTGTGTAAAATATATGTAATATATAATAGTGGAGGTTGCAATGGACTTAAAAAAGATGGATACTAAGAGTCGGATCATGGCAACGGCTATAGACATTATGGGCAGAAATGCCAATATAGATGTTACTATTAGAGAGATAGCTAGGCAGGCAAATGTAAATATTGCCTCTATTAATTATTATTTTGGCAGCAAGGAGCAGTTGTTCATTGAAGTAGAAAATACACTTGTCGGAGGTATAGACGATATATATGGTCTTTTATCTGATAACAGCAATTCAATGCGGGTAAATTTGATAAATTGGGCGGACGATTTAATGCAATATCTCTTGGAATATCCAGGCATAATATTTTTGTGGGCTTCTAGGGTAATAAAGCATTCCTGTAGTAAAGTAATTTGCCCTTTGTAAAAAGAGGCACCTCCTGATAAAATACTGGGTATAGAGTGTTGCAACACTTATCCCTAAATAATAAGGAGGTACCTCATATGAATTATACAC